>NZ_KV880663.1 GCF_001907695.1 Thalassospira sp. TSL5-1 | reverse complement strand
GTCAGATCGCTTGAGGATGTCGCATCCAGACCGCGTGAGTCACGAACCGTAAAGGTGAATTTTGCCTTTGCATCACCGTTGTCATTGGCAACTGGTTCATACACCAGTTTGCCCGCATCGATATCGGCATAGCTGACAAATTGCGGCGTCGTGATGGCAGTACCATCAAGTTTTAACGTCCCCGCACCGGTAATGCTGTTAATGGTGACCCCGCCCAGCGTATCGGTTTCACCGCCCGGCTGGGTATATTTGAAATCCGCTGGCTTGATGACATAGGACGTGTCTTCCTTGGTGGTGACAGTGTTGTCCGAGGAAGCAGGCGGATCGTTCTTTTCGACAATCGTGATTTTGGACACCAGATCCACCGAGAGCGG
>NZ_KV880662.1 GCF_001907695.1 Thalassospira sp. TSL5-1 | reverse complement strand
GGGTATTAATCGGTATTGAACCGGTACGCAAGGAATTTTTTTATCAACATCCGCACGCGGAATGTTTTGGCACCGTTAATAGGGCCGGGAAATGCAAAATTCGACAGCTTCGATCATGGCATCCTTGATCGGACCGTCGGCAAAACCGGCCAGGTCATCAATGGCTAACTGGCCATATTCGCGGGCACGGTCCATGGTCGCTTCCAGGGTGTTGTATTTGCGGATCAGGCCTTGTGCATGGTCCAGGTCGCCATCGCGGAAATCCTGGTCTTCCATGCAGCGGCGCCAGAAGGCCTTTTCGTCCGCGTCGCCATTGGCATAGGCGATAATGACGGGCAGGGTCACTTTGCCATCGCGGAAATCATCGCCGACGGT
>NZ_KV880661.1 GCF_001907695.1 Thalassospira sp. TSL5-1 | reverse complement strand
ATGGGCATTAGCCGTGTTACCGTTGAAATGCACTTGCGCAACTGTCGCCAGAAACTGAATGCCCGCACCCGGGAACAGGCCGTTGTGACCGCCATCAAACGCGGTTTCATTACGCCTTAAATACTCTTTCCCGGGGCTGTGACATAGCGGGTTTGATCAAAGAACAGGGAATACTACAGGCTTGCAACTTTGCCGGAATGACAGGGATGAGCGTGAACCCGCATAACGACCTTTTTGATCTGTTAAATGCCCTGAACAATTCGCTGAATGTTTCCGACGCATGGCAGGCAGGGCTTGTTTTTTTCCAAAAATATGGCGGCACCCAGATCAGCTATGCCCGTGGCAGACAGGATGGCAGTATCGCCTTTCTCACCACC
>NZ_KV880660.1 GCF_001907695.1 Thalassospira sp. TSL5-1 | reverse complement strand
ATTTCAACGGTAACACGGCTAATGCCCATGCGATCTGCAATGGCATCATTGCGCAATCCCTTGCACAGCCACAGCAGGCATTCGCGTTCCCGTGTGCTAAGGGGAGCGTAATGAATGTCTTTTTGCGATGCCAGATGGATCTCTGGCTGGGACAATTGCGGGTCCAGTGCCTGACATCGTTGATGCACGGCATGGGCGGCAAGAACAAGGACATTTTCCCTGTCGCGATAGAATTGCGAAAATTCCTGCGGGTTCATTGAATTGGCAATATTGAAACCGCTGACCTGCAATGTCGAGGGTGTCATTGTGGGAATGACAAAACCGGCATTTGCCCCGGTGTCGCTATATTCCCGAAGCATCCGGGTGGCTGGTTCGGACAGCGAAATCGGGAAAGTGCCGGATCTGGTGTCAAACCGGGTTGGCGTGA
>NZ_KV880659.1 GCF_001907695.1 Thalassospira sp. TSL5-1 | reverse complement strand
GGCTCAAAGCGCGATTCCTGATGTTTGATGCGCAACGCCCCCTCGGCAAAAAGCTGTGTGGTTTGGGCATCATAATCTGACGTCAGATTATCGGTGAAACCGGCAAATGCCACCGACCGTTTGGCATCAATTTTCTGGAAAGCATGCAACGCACCAAAACGCAATGACGTTGCCTGGATCTCGGTGCCGCCATATGCCGCCAGATAGTAACTGTCAACCATCGCACTGGAGGACACATTCTTGTCCTGGATCGAGTCACGGCCAAAACCGGTCGCTACACCAAAGCGCCAGTCATCAAGCACCTTCGTATCCGCACCAATCATGAAACCACCCCCACGCGTGGTCGTGTCATGGGCCTGGCTTCCGCCTGACGTCGTGCTCCAGCTGCCAAAATTGCTCATCCAGACCTGGGTTGTTTTTTCCTTGCCCAGCAAGCCATCCATATTGTCGTCATTCGAGGCAACCAGGGG
>NZ_KV880658.1 GCF_001907695.1 Thalassospira sp. TSL5-1 | reverse complement strand
AAACAGAACCAGCGTTCCGTCCGCCTTGCGGGTTAGTTCAGCCAAGTCACCAGAGATATAATCCGCGCCGCTACCGGTTGTGATGGTATCAGCACCCGATCCACCAATAACAACATTATTGCCATTTCCGGCATTGATTTCGTCATCAGCGGCGGTATCCAGATTACCATTCCGGCCTTTAACGTCTGCGCCATCACTGCCCTTCGGCACGATAATGCCCAGGTCGCCCAAAATGGTGTCATCACCATTACCACTGGTGATTTTATCCTTGCCGATACCGCCAAGAATAAAGTCAGTTCCGGCACCCGCACCGGTTGTGATGGTATCATCGCCACTAATGGTTTCTTCAACCGTTTCAAAGCTGATCAGATTACCATCGGCATCCTGTTTCAGTTCGGCAAGGTCGCCAGAGATATAGTTGGTGAAACCAGCTCCACTGGTCGCACCGGTACCAATCGTGATGCTGTCACCACCAGAACCACCCA
>NZ_KV880657.1 GCF_001907695.1 Thalassospira sp. TSL5-1 | reverse complement strand
ACGCCGGACATTATTGAAAATGCGCCTAAGAAATTGCACCTAGCATGGTGGAAATGGGCCGTTTTTCCGGTAGCAAAACTGCCGGAGGATATTGATCAACGTGCGGAAGAGTGGTTGCGATTACATCAGAAAAATGAGGCATGAGATCGGAATATAGTAATTGTAGGGTTTTTGTCTCCGCATGGATAATTCTTTGAGCATAAAGGTGTCATAAGTCCAATATGTTAAAATCAAAGAAATCAGGGTTGGGCATAACGCTGGAAAAATATGTTAACGCGTCACAATTTGAAGGGATATCACGTATTTCCCAGGATATTGTTGATGTAGAGAAATATGATTTTGGTCGTCGGAAAATGATTGCGGGTATTACCGCAGTTGCTACTTGGATCAGTACTGTAAGATATGCGGTTCTACCTTATCTAAACGGCGGATTTGAACAGATTGATCATTTTTTAGGTCTTTTAGGGCGTGGATATTTATGGGGGGTGGATGAAAGTTGGAGAGAATCTTATTTGAATGATTGTTTGCGAAATCATATCTTGGCTTGTAAAAATACGACAACGCCATTG
>NZ_KV880656.1 GCF_001907695.1 Thalassospira sp. TSL5-1 | reverse complement strand
CAGGATGATTCTCCGATAAATCCCACCCGATAGAGGTGATAGACATTCAGACAGATGGCAAATCTTTGAGCCTAGGGAATGTCCGACTGTTTCCGGTGCGGACATATTGGCCAAACGCCGCCATGTGCGAGAGCATCTGGATCATTTGCGCCAATTTGTGATGCTTAAACCGCGTGGTCATACAGAACAGATATGTATGGTGTCCTGCAGATTGAGCCCGGCTTGCGGGTACTGATTTGGCGGTGCTGTTTTTACATAACGAGTGTTATTGGACCATATATGGCCCTGCCATGATCGCACGGGTGAGCGGCACGATATATAATTGTGGGCAAAGTCAATTTTGGCTGGACGATGATGACGAGATTGAGCGCGGATTTCGGCCTCATTAGAATGGCGTCACGCCAGTCAATCAGGCGTCGTTACCGACACGGGCAACACGCAAACATTCGATCAGGCTTTTGCAGGAATCAGAAATATGTTGATCAAGCAGGGACACGGCCAAAGAGACATTTCCCGAACGGCAGGCATCCAGAATATCATGATGTTCGCGCTCGGCCCGTTCGGTTGCGCCTGAAAGGGCAAGCTGCGCGCGGGTGAAACGCACCGTGTTATTACCAATCGTGCGCACGATTTCCAATGTCTTGGG
>NZ_KV880655.1 GCF_001907695.1 Thalassospira sp. TSL5-1 | reverse complement strand
ATGGGAATATGGATGAGGCGCGCAGGTTGCGAGATCTTCTTGACGAAGCTTTGGAGGATTCTGACGAGTATATACGTATTTACAAAAGGAGATTGGGGGATGGATAAAGATGAATTGTACTATAAAGATAGATTATATAAGAAGGAGAGGGAAAGGCTTCAGGAACTTACTTCCGGTCTTTCTGATCAGGAGTTTTTAAAGATTCCGGAGGAAGTTTTAGAGGAGGTTTATGCTGAAACGAAATTATACCGGATTAAAATATTTTTGCGCGAGGCGGAAGCAATGATCTCAGCTCTTGTGAGCGATACTCCTGATGTGAATGGGAAATACAGTTTTTCATGGGTGAGCCTCAAGTCTTATTTCGAAGATAGTAAGCGGATGACGGCGTCACGCACAAAAGAAGAAATGATAAAAAAACTTGAGTGGATATCGAATGAAGAATTTGGGGATGATTTGGATGAATGGCAATCATGGATAAGAGCCTTTAAATCTAACCCTCCAATGCGATATAAGTGAATGTAATAGTATTTTTCTGGTATTAAGTAAAATTAAATTTATTGGTCTGTTGTTCTTGGCTTTGCCGGTGACGTCATTCAAGTTAGCTGTATGGGGTACGAATTATGTATCCGGGATGCCTCATCCGGCCTCTCTTCTGCCAGAGTGGCGATTGTCGGGGGTATAAAACTTCCGTTTTAGCGCAT
>NZ_KV880654.1 GCF_001907695.1 Thalassospira sp. TSL5-1 | reverse complement strand
TTGCCTTTGACAATGACGAAGCTGATGTTTTGTCCTCCGGCTCGGGCGAAATCGAAATCATCGCGACTGCTGGTAATATCACTCAGGCCAATGGCTCAACCATCGACGGCGGCAGCGGCAAGGTGGCGCTGACTGCCGGTGACAGCCAGACGCTTGATCAGGTAAAAACCAGTGGTGCGGATATCGCAATCACCGCGCAGAATGGCTCGGTGACGGCGAAGGACTTTATTACGACCAGCGGTGCCAAGATTGGCATCAAAGCCGCACAGAACGTTGCCTTTGACAATGATGAAGCCGACGTGACCTCAACTGGGTCGGGTGATGTGACCATCACCGCGACGGCGGGTGATCTTTATCAGGAAGATGAAAGCACCATTGATGGTGGTACGGGTAAAGTCACTCTGACAGCAGGCAAGAAAGTCACCCTTGATCAGGTTCAGACCTCAGCCGCTGCTGTCAAGATTACGGCTCAAGCGGGTGATGTTGTCGCGAATGACTTCATCATGACGTCGGATGCCGCGATTGAGATCACTGGCGACAATGATGTGTCTTTCACCAACGGTTTGTCCGACGTCACGTCGTCGGGCACGGGTGCGGTTACCATCATCGCAACCAAGGGCAATATTACCCAGGCCAATGGCTCCACCATCGACGGCGGCAGCGACAGGGTTACGCTGACTGCCGGTGACAGCCAGACGCTT
>NZ_KV880653.1 GCF_001907695.1 Thalassospira sp. TSL5-1 | reverse complement strand
TGAAGTCTTTCGCTGTCACTGAGCCATTTTGCGCCGTGATCGCAATATCCGCACCAGTGGTTTGGACCTGATCCAGCGTCAAGCTATCACCCGCCGTCAGCGTGACCNGCGACCACCGTCGATGGTTGAGCCATCCGACTGGGTAATGTCGCCCTTGGTCGCGATGATCGTGACCACACCGGTATCGGTCGAGGTGACATCCGACAAACCATTGGTAAAGGAGACATTATTATCACCGGTGATTTCAATCGCCGCATCCGACGTTTTGATAAAATCATTGGCGACAACATCGTCACCCTGTGCCGTGATCTTGATCACAGCAGTCGTCGTCTGGACCTGATCGAGCGTGACTTTCTTGCCCGCCGTCAGCGTGACTTTGCCCATGCCGCCATCAATGGTGCTTTCATCTTCCTGATATAGATCACCCGCCGTCGCGGTGATGGTCACATCACCCGACCCAGTTGAGGTCACGTCGGCTTCATCGTTAAACAGCGTCACATNAAGTCCTTTGCTGTCACCGAGCCATTCTGCGCGGTGATTGCGATATCCGCACCACTGGTTTTTACCTGATCAAGCGTCTGGCTGTCACCGGCAGTCAGCGTAACCCTGTCGCTGCCGCCGTCGATGGTGGAGCCATTGGCCTGGGTAATATTGCCCTTGGTTGCGATGATGGTAACCGCACCCGTGCCCGACGACGTGACGTCGGACAAACCGTTGGTGAAAGACACATCATTGTCGC
>NZ_KV880652.1 GCF_001907695.1 Thalassospira sp. TSL5-1 | reverse complement strand
TTTGCGCGTACAAAGCCGCACGTCAACGTTGGCACCGTCGGCCACGTTGACCACGGTAAAACCACGCTGACCGCAGCGATCACCAAAGTTCTTGCAGAGAGCGGCGGGGCATCGTTCCAGGACTACAGCATGATCGACAAGGCACCGGAAGAGAAAGCTCGTGGTATCACGATCTCGACCGCGCACGTCGAATATGAAACCGAAAACCGCCACTATGCGCACGTCGATTGCCCGGGCCACGCTGACTATGTGAAAAACATGATCACCGGTGCAGCCCAGATGGACGGTGGTATTCTGGTTGTTTCGGCAGCTGACGGCCCCATGCCGCAGACCCGTGAACACATCCTGCTTGCACGCCAGGTTGGCGTTCCTGCACTTGTCGTGTTCATGAACAAGGTTGACCAGGTTGACGACGAAGAGCTTCTCGAACTCGTCGAAATGGAAATCCGTGAGCTTCTGTCGTCCTACGACTTCCCGGGCGACGATATTCCGATCATCAAGGGCTCGGCTCTTGCTGCTCTGGAAGGTCGCGACGATGAAATCGGCAAGAACGCGATTCTTGAGCTGATGAAAGCGGTTGACGATTACATCCCGGCGCCGGACCGTCCGAAAGACAAGCCGTTCCTGATGCCGATCGAAGACGTGTTCTCGATCTCGGGTCGTGGTACGGTTGTGACCGGTCGTGTTGAAACCGGTATCGTCAAGGTTGGTGAAGAAGTCGAAATCGTCGGCATCAAAGCTACCGTTAAAACCACCGTTACCGGCGTTGAAATGTTCCGCAAGCTGCTCGACCAGGGCGAAGCTGGCGACAACAT
>NZ_KV880651.1 GCF_001907695.1 Thalassospira sp. TSL5-1 | reverse complement strand
GCAGCGTGACCGTTATGTGATGTCTGATTCAGCGGGCCGTGTGACGGAGTTTAAGGTTGAGGGGCTTGTCGGTGGCGGGTTTGTGGTCATGGAGACGACGTCGGCCTATTCGCCACAAAGGACCCGTTTTGTGATGTATAACGCGGCGGGATACCGGGTGGGCAAGCCCCAGATGGTGACGGTTGAAGACCGCCAGCAGGGGTCGGCCGAGATCATTGCGCTCCAGGATGGCGGTTTTGTTCTGCTGTTTTCGTACCGGATGTCTGGTGATTCCAATGATGATAGCTATGGCCAGCGTTATTCTGCCACCGGGGAGGCCATTGGTGAGCGTTTTGAGATCAGTGGAGCGCAGACAGGAGTTGATGCGCAGACCAATGGTGTTGAGCTTGCCGATGGTCGTCTTGTTATTTTCTCGATGAATCAGTTTGGCCGGACGCATACGACCACGCTTCAGGTGTTCAGTGCGCATGGGGTCAAACTTGGCAGCAATGTTGTTGCTTTGCAGGGGGATGGCACGAATCCGGAGTTCAAGCCGAGTGCGATGCTATTGGCCGACGGCCGGGTCGCGGTGACCATCGGGACGACGCTTCAGGTCTATAGCATTGATGTGAACAATGCTGTGGCGCTCGATATGACAGTTGATATCGATGCGGCGAACATGACGAGCGGTGATGTGACCGTCTCGGATCTCGTTGCCCTAGCGGATGGGGGCGTGTTTGTGGCCTTCACGCGTCTTGTGCCCGGGGGCTTTGCCAAAGTTTATGGTCAGCGTTATGACGCGGCGGGCAATCCGGTGCATGGGGAGGTTGACTTTGAAGATCTTGCCTATGGATCGGAGCTGAATATCCGTCTTGAACCAGCCTCGGACGGGGGTGTGTATCTGTATTACAGCAACGAGAATGCGTCGGGAACGACGGACCTTTATCGTATTCATGTTGATGCGGGCGTGACTGGAGAGACACTTGGCGATGCCCAGTATCT
>NZ_KV880650.1 GCF_001907695.1 Thalassospira sp. TSL5-1 | reverse complement strand
CAGGTTCGAGTCCTGCTGCCGGAGCCAATGTGAAAAGGGATCGAACCTTGGGTTCGGTCCCTTTTTCTTTGTACTTTCATCATCAAGCACCCGTTATAAGCCATCAAACGCACCCCCAATGATAAGGCTGGCGAACATATATGAATAGTTTACCCCGCCCTACGGGCTTGCTAGGACAATGCCAGCAACCAAACCAACAACAATAGCCCCTTGGATCGCAAAACCCTGCTGTTTTGCGCCTTTATACGGGGCGACGGGGACCGGATATGTCGCTATCACGCCGAAAACTTGCCAACGACCTTAGCTTTTCAACACTGGCCTGGGGTGCCTGGCGCCTGCGAAACAGCCCGGATATCAATAGCGACAACGATATATTACGCCTTGTTGAAACCGCCCTTGATCTTGGCATTACCACCATTGATCACGCCGATATTTACGGCAATTACGGCTGCGAAGAATTGTTTGGCAACGCACTGGCCAAGGCATCGCATTTGCGCCAGAAAATGGAAATCGTTACCAAGTGCGATATTGCCTTAGCTTGTGAGGGCAAACCCGAAAATCGCATTAATCATTACAACACCAGTAAAAAACATATTCTCGCATCTGTCGAATCCTCGCTTCGCAACCTTCGGACCGATCATATTGATGCGCTGCTATTGCATCGGCCAGACCCACTGATGATTGCCGATGAAGTTGCCGATGCCTTCAACCAGCTAAAACGCGATGGCAAAGTACGCTATTTTGGCGTTTCAAATTTTACCCCATCGCAATTCAACCTGCTGCAAAGCCGTCTTGAGGCACCGATGATCACAAACCAGGTGGAATGCTCGGTACTGGAGCTTGCGCCCGTTTTTGATGGCACGTTTGATCTCATGCAGCAAAACCGTATCAGCCCCATGATCTGGTCGCCACTTGGCGGCGCGCGCCTGTTTCGCGATAAAGACGATGCCGTTGCCGCCCATTTAAGGCCCGTCCTTGAAGACATGCGGGTAAAATACGATGCCCCCGGCATTGGCGAAATTGCCATTGCCTGGCTTTTGGCCCTACCGTGCCAGCCAATCCCTGTTTTGGGCACCATGAAACCCGAACGCCTGAAAGATGCCACCACGGCGTGTTCAATCAGGTTGGACCGCCAGGACTGGTTTACCATCCTGGTTGCGGCCCAGGGGCATCCTGTGCCGTAACAATCAACGAATTGTTATCCGGGCCATAATGGGATGACGGATGATCCTGGAATTACCTGGCGTGCGCCCTACACGGCCGGGGCTGGAATATATCACGACCAAAGAACGGGACCAGTAGCTTAACAGCCAGGTCCCACTTCGCTTTGAGCGTTTGATAAGGCATTGAAACTGGATAAATTTTGCCAAATTTGAATTTTTCGCGCTTTTTTATCAAAAAAGGTCTTGCGCCCGTTTCCGGGTTTTATTATACCCCTGCCACACGCTTCGAACGGAGCGCCAAACACTGATCCGGCATAGCTCAGTTGGTAGAGCAAA
>NZ_KV880648.1 GCF_001907695.1 Thalassospira sp. TSL5-1 | reverse complement strand
CGTTGATAGCGCACGGAACGTGCTCTTATGGACAGGAATCCCTTGAGAAAATCATCCTGCTGAGTGGTTTAAAATAAGACTGGAAAGCCGATAAAGTCATCGACGACTATAATGGATTAGAAGTCTCCGGGTATTTGAACAAAATTCTGTTCATGTGGTCGGGATTGGAGGATGTTCTTATTGAGGAAATCCGGAAACATAAGTTCGCATTCGATGTTGTATTGGAAGCATTTTCATCACAGGTCAAGGTCGATGATTTTATAAACAACCAGAATTGGTCGCGTGCATTTAACGCCGTTTATCAGCCAAAGCGCGGAGAGAGAATTCTTTTCAAGAAAGTAAGGCTTGATTACAAGGAAGCGGCAGGGTTTCTCTCGGGGACTTTTGATACGAACCAAACACGTCAGCCTTATGCCGAGTTGAGCCAGTCTGGTGAAATATATGTCAGTGCGAAATCTGCCAACAGTCACATTACCGTTGATGTGCCAGCGGTTGAAATTGACTCGAAAATACAGATGGTCGGCGGAATTACAGCACAGAAACGGATTGTCGCCATTCAGGGCGGAAGTGGATTGTTAGAGGTCATGAGTGGCTTGTGGGTTTTGGCTGAATTGGCCAAGGCAAATGACGCTGCCTATGAATTATTCGAAGAAGATAAGTATTCAAAGATTCTAGACGATGACCGGTTGGTGATTGCCGCGACGATGGCCTCTATTACAGATGGTTTAATGCGGGTTGGTCAGGCCATGAGACTTCAGGCCGCCGGTACGAATGCGGCGTCGGCTGCTGCAACAAAGACTTTGTTCCAGGGAAAACTACCCAACGCGATTTTCTCTACACTTTATTCGCCTGCACTTGAAGCTTCGAGTGGTATCGGACGCGCTGCCGCATTGTGGCTGCCTCGAATATCTGCGGGTTTGGGGGCGATTGTTGCGGGTGGTGCCGCGTATCGCGCGAGCCAAACAGGTGATAGAGCCGCATTAATTGGCAACGCAATGATGGCGGTGTCATCAGTTATTATGGTCGTTCCAGGAGCGAACGCTGTGGTAGTTGTAAGTGCTGTATTTATTTATGCCGTCGGTTTTGGAATCAGTTTGCTTTCATATAGTTCTATTGAAGATGTCGTCAGGGTTTCGTTTTGGGGAAGTTCCGATGAATATTTGGAAGGTGATCGCTTGCCTTTAGATGAGCAAATAAGAGATGTTGTAGCTGCTGAGAAGACAAAGAAATATGAAGAATATTATCATTCAGAGGTTCGACGCTTCGAAGACATAATTTGGGGAATTCGGCTTACGCTTGTTGATCAGGAAAACAAAAATTTTCGTATCGAAAGTCCTCTCATTAGCGAAAAATCGCCAGATGGATTAGGTTTTAATAGTATGAGGATTTTCTTTTCTTTTGGCAGGGAACATCTTGATGTCAACGTAGATTTGGCTGATTTTAGTGTTTCTGGGAAGGGGGCTAAATTGATCAATGTCAGAAAGTCGGGGAAAAATGGAGTCATGGATGTTATAAATAGATATGATGGGAATTATAGCTTTGTCGACTGGTCTATTATCGTTGAAATAAAAAGAAGGTCAACTGGCCGAACATTCAGGGGTGTTTTAACTGGGTTGAAATGAGGTCGTTGTGGTCTTGAAAAGAAGATATAATTATATACTCGTTGATCGATTCTGGTCAGGGGCCAAATTGATGTTTGGTCTTCTTCTTGTGGGTATGTGGATGTTCGTTGCATATGAGGTTAATGACGCAATAAATATTACAAGCCAAAGTTTTTATGAAAGAGGGGGAAGTAAGCTTACGGGATGGGAGCAAAAAACAAAATTTCTGGGCTATTTTGGTTATGGTTATGTTTGGGGGGAGAATTTATATTGGGAGACAACATATAAGAGAAATTGTTTAAAATATGAGGTTGGAGACTGTACTAAGGACACTACTCCTGTGCAGTTTTGGATGATAAAAATAAAAAGCGATTTTTCGGGGTTTATTGAGGTTTTGCTGGTATACTCCGGGATTTTGTTTTTGCTTACTTATTACATTTTTATGCGAAAACCCAGATGTGTTGTTTTCAATCAAACACTGGGTGCGATTTATACTTGGCACCGTGGAAATCTTTGGATATTGCCCGCTTCGGAATTTTCGTATCGGTATCGTGAAGAAGTAAATTATATGGTTGGCCGTGTTGGAAATGGCTTTATGCAAATGAGTTTGCGGTTGGCCAAAAAACCGGAAAAGACCAAAAAATTCAAAATGGGCGTTTTTCCTTACCCCTGTGATAAATATGGTGTTCGTCTTGCGGAAACACTGGAGATTTACCTTCATCGCAAAGACGGCGACACGTCCTATATTCCGCAAGCATCGACATATCGCTGGTGGGAACGGTCCCTGTTGGGACGGAAGAAGTTGCCAAAGGATATTCATGATCAGGCAGAA
>NZ_KV880646.1 GCF_001907695.1 Thalassospira sp. TSL5-1 | reverse complement strand
ACGTTGACGTGCGGCTTTGTACGCGCAAATTTTTCTTTAGCCATTTTAAACTCCGTTTATTCCTAGCTTCGCCTTAGCCAGCCGACTTGGCACGGACTTCGTCCGCGACAGCCTGCGGCACGTCGGCGTAATGATCGAACTGCATCACGAACTGGGCGCGGCCCTGCGACATGGAACGCAGCGTATTGACGTAACCGAACATGTTTGCCAGCGGGACAAAAGCTGTGACGACACGCGCGATACCGCGAGAGTCCATGTCACGAACCTGGCCACGACGGCTGTTCAGATCGCCAATGATGTCGCCCATATATTCTTCAGGGGTGACAACCTCAACCTTCATGATCGGCTCGAGAAGCTTCGGACGAGCTTTTGCGAGACCTTCACGGAAGGCAGCACGAGCAGCAATTTCAAATGCCATCACACTGGAGTCGACGTCATGGTAAGCGCCGTCGGTCAGGGTGACGGAGAAATCGGTAACCGGGAACCCTGCGATCACGCCATTCGGCAATGAACTTTCGAGCCCCTTTGCAACACCCGGAATGTATTCCTTCGGAACGTTACCGCCAACGACGGTGTCCTTGAAGGAGTATCCACTACCCGGTTCACCCGGGGTGAAGGTCAATTTGATGCGGGCGAACTGACCCGAACCACCAGACTGCTTCTTGTGGGTGTAGTCGATATCGACCTGCTGCGAGATGGTTTCGCGATAGGCAACCTGCGGCGCACCAACGTTTGCTTCGACCTTGAACTCACGTTTCATACGGTCGACGATGATGTCGAGATGCAGTTCGCCCATGCCCGAAATGATGGTCTGCCCGGATTCATGGTCGGTCTTGACGCGGAAAGACGGATCTTCCTGTGCCAGACGTGCGAGTGCCAGACCCATCTTTTCCTGGTCAGCCTTGGTTTTCGGCTCAACAGCAATTTCGATAACGGGATCCGGGAACTCCATGCGTTCCAGAATGATCGGCTTGGACGGATCGCAGAGCGTATCACCGGTGGTGGTATCTTTCATACCAACCAGTGCCACGATGTCACCCGAGCAGGCGTATTTGATTTCTTCACGGTTGTTTGAATGCATAAGCAGCATACGACCAATACGTTCTTTCTTCTCCTTAACGGAGTTCAGAACGTAGGAACCGGCATCCAGAACACCCGAGTAGATACGAATGAAGGTCAAAGAACCAACAAACGGGTCACTCATGATCTTGAATGCCAGGGCCGAGAACGGTGCGTCGTCATTCAGCGGACGTGAATCAGGCTCGTCTTCGGTACCCGGCTTGATGCCGCGAACGTCAGTGATGTCGTCCGGTGCCGGCATATAGTCGAGAACAGCATCCAGAAGCGGCTGAACGCCTTTGTTCTTGAATGCGGTCCCCAGCAGAACCGGAACCAGCTTGGAAGCGAGCGTACCCTTACGGATACAAGCCTTCAGCGTTTCTTCGGTCGGCATTTCGCCTTCCAGATACGCTTCCATCACTTCTTCGTCGAATTCGACAGCGGCTTCGATCAGAGCTTCACGATATTCATTCGCCTGGTCAACCAGGGACTCACGAACGTCGCGATATTCAAACTCGGCACCCAGGGATTCGTCTTTCCAGACGATTTCCTGGTTGCGAACCAGATCGACAACACCTTCGAATTCTGCTTCGGAACCAATCGGCAGCTGCAACACGGCCGTGTTGGCACCGAGACGTTCTTTCATCATGTCGACGCAACGGAAGAAGTCCGCGCCGGTACGGTCCATCTTGTTGACAAAGCACATCCGCGGGACGTGGTATTTGTCAGCCTGGCGCCATACGGTTTCGGTCTGCGGTTCAACGCCGGAAACTGCGTCAAACACAGCGCATGCACCGTCGAGCACGCGGAGCGAACGTTCAACTTCAATCGTGAAGTCAACGTGGCCCGGGGTGTCGATGATGTTGATGCGATGATCTTTCCAGAAGCAGGTTGTTGCAGCAGACGTAATCGTAATGCCGCGTTCCTGTTCCTGTTCCATCCAGTCCATCGTAGCGGCGCCGTCATGGACTTCGCCGATTTTGTAGGACTTGCCGGTGTAGAATAGAATTCGCTCGGTTGTCGTGGTTTTACCGGCATCAATGTGCGCCATGATGCCGATATTGCGATACCGAGAGATCGGAGTACGTTGTACCATAATCGACTCTTGATCTTTGGGTCTGGGTTACCAGCGATAATGAGCGAAAGCCTTGTTGGCTTCGGCCATACGATGGGTGTCTTCGCGTTTCTTGACGGCGGTGCCACGGTTATTGGCAGCATCCATCAATTCACCAGCGAGACGACCAATCATGGTGGTTTCGGAACGCTTGCGCGCCGCATCCACCAGCCAGCGAATGGCAAGTGCCTGACGACGTTCGGAACGAACTTCGACCGGAACCTGATAAGTCGCACCGCCAACACGACGCGAGCGAACTTCGACGTTCGGCTTCACGTTGTCCATGGCTTCATGGAACTGGGCAACGGGATCGCCGCCTTTTGCTTCCATGATGTCAAATGCACCATAAACGATCTTTTCTGCAGCCGATTTTTTACCATCGAGCATCAGACCATTCATGAATTTGGTCAGAACCTTATCGCCATATTTGGCGTCAGGAAGTACTTCGCGCTTTTCAGCAGCGTGACGACGAGACATTCAATGCGCTCCTTATTTCGGACGCTTCGCGCCGTATTTCGAACGACGCTGCTTACGGTCTTTAACACCCTGCGTATCGAGGGTACCGCGAATAATGTGATAACGAACACCCGGCAAGTCCTTTACACGGCCGCCACGGATCATGACGACGGAGTGTTCCTGCAGGTTGTGGCCTTCACCCGGAATGTAGCTGGTCACTTCGTAGCCGTTGGTCAAACGGACACGAGCAACCTTACGAAGTGCCGAGTTCGGCTTTTTCGGTGTGGTGGTGTAAACACGGGTACACACGCCACGCTTCTGCGGGCATGCTTCCAGTGCAGGCACCATATCGCGCTGAGAGCGCGGTGACCGCGACTTGCGGATCAACTGGTTAATAGTAGGCATTAACTTTCCCTTTTGCCTTAACGGACGCCACTTGGGCGTACTCTATCGACGCACGACAAGCGACCGCGTTGCTTTTGCCAAAAGACAAAAACATTGCGGACGCCCAAAAAGCAGGTTTTGACCCTGCCTCGACGGCCGTCAAAGTCGCTTGATGCGACGGAAGGGCGTTTCCACCCGGAACCATTATCGGCCCCGTCACAGAAACACCCCCCAAGATTCGGTGGGCGCATACTAGTGACGGGCCCATATCGCGTCAAGCAAAACCCTTGGAGCCATCGAGTTGGCGCTTCAAACGCCGAAACGAACCGGGGCGTCGATAAGAAATTCCCGGTTCGTCTCTGATTCTTTCATAACCTTGCGCGTAAATCCTTACTCGCCAGCCGGAAGGCTCGGGGACTCGGACCCGCCCTGCGGACCAAAGCTATCGCCGATTTCTTCCTCTTCAGCTTCGAGCTGGATCACACGATCACGTTCGGTAGCAAGTGCCCGGAAGCGATTCATCACCGCACCGGTACCTGCCGGGATCAAACGACCCACAATCACGTTTTCTTTCAGACCGATCAGAGTATCGGTTTTACCCGAGACCGCAGCTTCGGTCAGAACGCGCGTGGTTTCCTGGAACGATGCCGCCGAGATGAAGGAATGCGTCTGGAGAGAAGCCTTCGTGATCCCCTGGAGGACCGGTGAAGCTTCGGCCATATCGCCCCCTTCGCGGGCAGCTTTTTCGTTCTCGGCATCAAAGTCGACACGGTCGACAATTTCGCCAACCAGAAGTGTCGTGTCGCCCGGTTTGGTGATTTCCACTTTCTGGAGCATCTGACGAACGATGACTTCGATGTGCTTGTCGTTAATCTTAACGCCCTGCAACCGGTAAACTTCCTGGATCTCGTTGACCAGGTAGTCGGCCAGTGCCGGAACACCCATGACGCGCAGAATATCGTGCGGCACCGGTGAACCGTCCATCAGAAGGTCGCCACGCTCGACGAAGTCCCCTTCCTGAACGGCAAGATGCTTGCCTTTCGGGATCAAATATTCAATCGGCTCAAGACCGGCATCATCATGCGGATGCAGGATGACACGACGCTTGTTTTTGTAGTCCTTACCGAATTCGATACGCCCTGCAATATCTGCAATAATGGCGTGCTCTTTCGGTTTACGGGCTTCAAACAGCTCGGCCACACGCGGCAGACCACCGGTAATGTCACGGGTTTTCGACCCTTCACGCGGAATACGCGCAAGAACGTCACCGGCATTGACCTTCTGACCGTTTTCAACCGACAAAATCGCATCAACCGACAGGAAGTAACGGGCTTCAAGGCCGTTATCCAAGTTGATGACCTCGCCGTTTTCGTTACGCAGGGTAACACGCGGCTTAAGATCGGACGCTTTCGGCTGGCTCTTCCAGTCGATAACCGTTTTGGCCCCGATACCGGTCGCCTCGTCGTAGATTTCGCGAATGGTCGTCCCTTCGATCAGGTCGACATAGTTCACGAAACCTTCCTTCTCGGTGATGATCGGCAGGGTGTACGGATCCCATTCGGCCAGTTTCTGGCCGCGGGAAATCTGTGCACCGTCTTCGGTCAACAGCTTCGCACCGTAAGGAACACGGAATTTCGCGCGTTCACGACCATTTTTGTCGAGAAGCAGAATTTCCAGGTTACGGGCCATGACGATGTTGACGCCCTTGGAGTTCGTCACCACAGCATGGTTTTTGATCTTTACGGTCGCATCGAAGTTGGCTTCAACACCGGAAACTTCCGCACCACGCTGTGCCGCACCACCAATGTGGAACGTACGCATCGTCAGCTGGGTACCCGGTTCACCAATCGACTGGGCGGCAATAACACCAACCGCTTCACCGATATTGACCGTCGTACCGCGCGCCAGGTCGCGACCATAACAATGGCCGCAAACGCCGGTTTCGGCATCGCAGGTCAGCACCGAGCGAATACGGGCGGTTTCAACACCGGCTTTTTCGATCAGGTCGAGATGGTCTTCGACAACCATTTCGTTCTTGCCAACGATTTCTTCGCCAGTTGACGGATCAACGATGGCATCGGCGGTGTAACGACCAAGGATACGATCCGACAGGGTTTCGATCACTTCACCCGAATCGACCACTGCTGCAATGTCGAGGCCCCGTTCGGTGCCGCAATCATGCTGGGTGATGATCGAATCCTGGGCGACGTCAACGAGACGACGGGTCAGGTAACCGGAGTTTGCCGTTTTCAGCGCCGTATCTGCCAGACCCTTACGGGCACCGTGCGTGGAGTTGAAGTACTCCTGCACGGTCAGGCCTTCCTTAAAGTTGGAAATGATCGGCGTTTCAATGATCGAGCCATCCGGCTTGGCCATCAGGCCACGCATAGCGGCAAGCTGACGCATCTGGGCGGCAGAACCACGGGCACCGGAGTGCGCCATCATGTAAACGGAGTTGATCTGATTGCCTTCCTTCGTTGCCGAAATGCCTTTCATCATGGCTTCGGAAACGTCGTCGGTGCATTGAGACCAGGCGTCGACCACCTTGTTGTATTTTTCACCACGGGTGATCAGGCCGTCCTGATACTGCTGTTCGTATTCCTTGACCTTTTCGTGGGTCGTGTTGACCAGCGGTTCCTTGGCATCAGGAATGACCATGTCATCCTTGCCAAAGGAAATACCGGCACGGCACGCCCAGTTAAAGCCAAGGCCCATCAGGCGGTCAGCAAAGATGACCGTCTCTTTCTGGCCGCAGTGACGATAAACAATATCGATAACGTTCGAGATGTCTTTTTTCGTCAGCAGCTTGTTGATCGTCGAGAACGGAATGCGCGGATGACGCGGCAACAGTTCCGAGAGCAACATACGGCCAGCCGTCGTCTGAACGCGAACCGTGATCGGTTCGTTATTCGCATCGACGGTGTGATAGCGGGCATTGATTTTGGCATGCAGGCCAACGGCACCCGAATCAAGCGCCTGTTCGATTTCAGCGATATCGACAAAGGACATGCCCTCGCCGGCTTCGCCTTCCCCGTCCATCGAGATGTAATACAGACCCAAAACAATGTCCTGGGACGGCACGATGATCGGACGACCCGATGCCGGCGACAGGATGTTGTTGGTCGACATCATCAGGGTACGGGCTTCAAGCTGAGCTTCAAGCGACAGCGGCACGTGAACGGCCATCTGGTCGCCGTCAAAGTCGGCGTTAAAAGCCGTACAAACCAGCGGATGCAGCTGAATGGCCTTCCCTTCGATCAGGGTCGGCTCGAACGCCTGGATACCCAAACGGTGCAGTGTCGGCGCACGGTTAAGCATGACCGGATGCTCGCGGATAACCTGTTCGAGGATATCCCAGACTTCCGGACGCTCTTTTTCGACCATGCGTTTGGCCGCCTTGATCGTGGTCGCCATACCGTACAGTTCAAGTTTCGCGTAAACGAACGGCTTGAACAGTTCGAGCGCCATTTTCTTTGGCAGACCGCATTGATGCAGCTTCAGGCTCGGCCCCACGGTAATCACCGAACGACCGGAATAGTCGACGCGCTTACCCAAAAGGTTCTGACGGAAACGACCCTGCTTGCCCTTGAGCATGTCAGACATCGATTTCAGCGGACGCTTGTTGGCACCCGTAATCGGGCGGCCACGACGGCCGTTGTCAAACAGGGCATCAACCGATTCCTGAAGCATACGCTTTTCGTTACGCACGATGATATCTGGCGCACGCAGTTCGATCAGGCGTTTCAGACGGTTGTTACGGTTGATCACGCGACGGTACAGATCGTTAAGATCGGACGTTGCGAAACGGCCACCATCAAGCGGAACCAGCGGACGCAGTTCTGGCGGAATGACCGGAATAACTTCCAGGATCATCCATTCCGGACGCGCACCCGAATCACGGAAAGCCTCAATCAGCTTCAGACGCTTGACCAGCTTCTTGCGCTTGGCTTCGGAATTGGTTTCCTTGAGATCGTGCTTGGCGACTTCATATTCGTCTTCAAGATCAATCGCGGCCAGCATGTCACGAATGGCTTCTGCACCGATACCGGCGCGGAAGCTGTCTTCGCCGTATTCTTCCTGTGCCGTGGTGAATTGGTCTTCGCTCAGAAGTTCACCCATCTTGAGCGGGGTCAGACCCGGCTCGATCACGACATAGTTTTCAAAATAAAGAATACGCTCAAGATCCTTGAGCATCATGTCAAGCAGCAGGCCAAGGCGGCTCGGCAGGGATTTCATGAACCAGATATGCGCAACAGGTGCGGCCAGTTCAATATGCCCCATGCGTTCACGACGCACTTTGGCCAGCGTGACTTCAACGCCACATTTTTCGCAGATAATACCGCGATATTTCATGCGCTTGTACTTGCCGCACAAGCATTCATAATCCTTGACCGGACCAAAAATGCGCGCACAGAACAGACCGTCGCGCTCCGGTTTGAAAGTCCGGTAGTTGATGGTCTCCGGCTTCTTGATTTCACCAAAAGACCAGGAACGAATACGCTCCGGGCTGGCGATCTGAATGCGGATCTGATCGAAGCTTTGGGTGCCCTGCGGCTGCCCGAAGATCTTCATCAACTCGTTCATAAAGGCTCTCCCGCTATGCCCGGCCGCGCCGGGTTTCGCCAATTTCAGGCCGAAAGATGCAATGGCGGACGAAGCAAGCTTCGCCCGCCCTGGATTTTAGTAGTCTTCCTGCTCAAGCTCGACATTGAGACCAAGCGACCGGAGTTCCTTAACAAGAACGTTAAAGGATTCCGGAATACCGGCTTCAAAGGTGTCTTCGCCACGAACAATTGCTTCATAGACCTTGGTACGGCCAGAAACGTCGTCCGATTTGACAGTCAGCATTTCCTGCAGAGTGTAAGCAGCGCCATATGCTTCGAGCGCCCACACTTCCATTTCCCCGAAACGCTGGCCACCGAACTGCGCCTTACCACCCAGCGGCTGCTGGGTAACAAGCGAGTACGGGCCGATCGAACGGGCGTGGATCTTGTCATCAACAAGGTGGTGCAGCTTGAGCATGTAGATATAGCCCACTGTGACCTTGCGATGGAATTTCTCGCCGGTACGACCGTCATAAAGATCGACCTGACCAGAACCGTCCAAGCCTGCCTTTTCAAGCATACGGACCACATCGGGTTCACGTGCACCATCAAAGACCGGCGTTGCCATCGGCACACCACGACGCAGGTTATTGCCAAGCTCGATCACGTCACCGTCGCTCAATTCCTTGATGCCGGCGACATAATCGTCGTCTTCATAGACTTCGTTCAGCTTGCTGCGCAATTCGTCCATCGAGGTACGATCGTCAAGAACGCCATCGACCATGTTCCCGATCTGCTCGCCAAGGCCGCGCGATGCCCAACCAAGGTGCGTTTCGAGAATCTGACCAACGTTCATACGCGACGGCACGCCGAGCGGGTTCAGAACGATATCGACAGGGGTCCCGTCTTCAAGGTGCGGCATGTCTTCCATCGGCATGATGCGCGACACAACACCCTTGTTACCATGACGACCGGCCATTTTATCGCCCGGCTGCATTTTACGCTTCACGGCAACAAAGACCTTGACCATCTTCATAACGCCCGGCGGCAATTCGTCACCGGCCTGAAGTTTGTCAACCTTGTCGTCAAAACGGGCCTGGAGAACCTTGATCGATTCTTCAAACTGCTTTTTCAGCGCCTCGATGTCAGACATGACACTGTCATCGGCAACCGCAATCTGACGCCACAGACCACGGGCAACATTCGACAGGCTGTCTTCGGTCAATATACCGGCCAGGCTTTTCGGACCATCAACGATGGTCTGACCCAGCAGCAGATTTTTCAAACGGCCATAGAAGTTGCGTTCCAGGATCGAGCGTTCGTCATCGCGGTCCAGCGCCAGACGTTCGATTTCCGAACGTTCAATCGCCAGTGCACGTTCGTCCTTGTCCACGCCACGGCGCGAGAAAACACGAACTTCAACAACGGTACCGAACTGTCCCGGCGGGACACGCAGCGAGGTATCGCGTACATCCGAAGCTTTCTCACCGAAAATGGCGCGCAGAAGTTTTTCTTCCGGCGTCATCGGGCTTTCACCCTTCGGCGTCACCTTACCGACGAGAATATCGCCCGGTTTGATTTCCGCACCGATATAGACAATCCCTGCCTCGTCGAGGTTTTTCAGGGCTTCTTCACCAACGTTCGGAATATCACGGGTGATTTCTTCCTGGCCGAGCTTGGTATCACGGGCCATGACTTCAAATTCCTCGATATGGATCGAGGTGTAGACGTCATCACGGGCGATACGTTCGGACAGAAGAATGGAGTCCTCGAAGTTGTAACCGTTCCACGGCATAAACGCGACCAGCACGTTACGGCCAAGAGCCAGTTCACCCATGTCGGTACAGGGACCGTCAGAGATGATGTCGCCCTTCTGGACAACGTCGCCCACCTTCACCAGCGGCTTCTGGTTGATACAGCTGCCCTGGTTCGACCGCTGGTATTTACGAAGCGTGTAAATATCAACACCCGATTCAGAGGCGGCAATATCGCCCGTTGCGCGGATGACCATACGGGTGGCGTCAACCGATTCAACAACACCATCACGGCGCGCAATCAGGGTTGCCCCCGAATCGCGGGCCACCGGAACTTCCATGCCGGTCCCGACATACGGCGCTTCAGAGCGGATCAGCGGAACCGCCTGACGCTGCATGTTCGAGCCCATGAGAGCGCGGTTGGCGTCGTCGTTTTCAAGGAACGGGATCAGGGCCGATGCCACAGAAACCAGCTGCTTTGGCGAAACGTCCATCAGGTCGATTTCTTCTTCGCGCGCCATGAGGTGATCGCCCGCCTTACGGGTATTGATCAGTTCATTGGCAAAGCGGAAATCTTCGGTCAGCGGTTCGTTGGCCTGGGCGATAACATAACGCCCTTCCTCGATTGCCGACAGATAAATGACCTCGGCCGTCACTTTGCCGTCAACAACCTTACGATACGGGCTTTCGATAAAGCCGTACTGGTTGACACGGGCAAAGGTCGCCAGCGAGTTGATCAGACCAATGTTCGGACCTTCCGGGGTTTCAACCGGGCAGATACGACCATAGTGGGTCGGATGCACGTCACGGACTTCAAAGCCTGCACGCTCACGGGTCAGACCGCCCGGCCCGAGAGCCGAGAGACGACGCTTGTGGGTAATTTCCGAAAGCGGGTTGGTCTGGTCCATGAACTGCGACAGCTGCGAGGAGCCGAAGAATTCACGCACAGCAGCCGCAACCGGCTTGGCGTTGATCAGGTCATGCGGCATGACGTTGTCGATCTCGACCGAGCTCATACGCTCGCGGATCGCACGTTCCATACGCAGCAAACCAACGCGGAACTGGTTTTCCATCAGTTCGCCAACAGAACGAACACGACGGTTGCCAAGATGGTCAATATCGTCGATTTCGCCACGACCGTCTTTCAGGTCGATCAGAACGCGGACGACTTCAAGAATGTCTTCGCGACGCAGAACACGCACCGTATCCGGGCATTCCAGATTGAGACGCGCATTCATCTTCACACGGCCAACAGCCGACAGATCGTACCGCTCAGCATCGAAGAACAGGCCCTTGAACATGGCCTCGGCACCTTCGATCGTCGGCGGCTCACCCGGGCGCATGACACGATAAATATCAACCAGGGCTTCTTCACGATTGCTGTTCTTGTCCAGCGCAACGGTGTTACGCAGATAGGCACCGACATTGTTGTGATCGATCAGCAGCAGACGAACGGAATCGACACCCCATTCCTTGAGCTGTTCAAACACGCCTTCGGTCAGTTCGTGGCCGGCTTCGGCACGGATTTCACCGGTGTCACCGTCGATCAGGTCTTCGGCCATATACCAGCCATAAAGCTGTTCTTCCGGCACCATGATCTTGGTAACGCCCTGCTCGACGATTTTCGCCGCAGAACGCTTGGTGATTTTCGTACCCGCGGCGGCAACAACTTCGCCGCTATCGGCATCGAGAAGATCGTTCAGAAGCTTCTGGCCGACATAACGCTCGGCATCAAAATCCGTCACCCAGCCATTATTGGTCCGGCGGTATTCAGCCGAGTCATAATAGTAGTTGAGAATTTCTTCCGGGGTCAGACCCTCGATTTCCGACGGATCGACAGAGCGGCCTTCTTCGGCGCGCTGCGCACGAAGCTGCTCGGACTCTTCGTTTTCAAGCGCCATCAACAAGGTGGTTGCCGGCAGCTTACGACGACGGTCGATACGGACATAAAGCACGTCCTTGGCATCGAATTCAAAATCGAGCCACGATCCGCGATACGGGATCACGCGTGCAGAGAAAAGATATTTACCCGAGCTGTGGGTCTTGCCCTTGTCGTGGTCGAAGAATACGCCCGGCGAACGGTGCATCTGCGAGACGATAACACGTTCGGTACCATTGACGATAAAGGTGCCATGCTCGGTCATGAGCGGCATATCGCCCATATACACGTCCTGTTCCTTGATATCGCGGATAGAACGTGCACCGGTATCTTCGTCGATGTCCCAAACGACCAGACGCAGGGTAACGCGCAACGGCGCGGCAAAGGTCATGCCACGCTGGCCGCATTCCTCAACGTCGTATTTCGGCTGCTCCAGCTCGAAAGAGACGAATTCAAGAGTCGCTCGTTCCGAAAAGTCTTTAATCGGAAAGACGCTTTTGAAGACTTCCTGCAAGCCGGTATCATCCCGCTGCTCACTCGGGATTCCGGTCTGCAAAAACTTCACGTAAGAATTCTTCTGAACCTCGATGAGGTTCGGGAGCGGAGCGACTTCGCTGATCCGTCCAAAGCTCTTGCGAATGCGCTTTCGACCAGTAAAGGACTTATCCATCATCGTTCCTTTAATCGCGCCTCCCCACACCGTCCGAACCCGTCGCCGAAGATGCCCCCGCAAAAAATGCGTACAGCACAACGACGCCCGAGCCCCGTACGGGGCGGGCGTAACTTAAATATGACCGCGGATGTTATCTGACATCCAACATGAATAGAGATCACTGATCCCTCGGCTGTCGACGCCGCCAAAGATAACCTTCGGCAAAAACAGTCTTGCACTATGTATGATTAGCTTTGGCAGCGTCAACCGTTAAATTTCCCTTTCGCGTCCTGCGGCGTCAAAAAAATATATTCCGCAAAGACGGATAGGTCGGCGTCCCGAAAGGGAACGCCGACCCAAACCTTGGCATAAGCCGTCGATTATTTGAGTTCGACGGTTGCGCCAGCTTCTTCAAGCTTTTTCTTGATTTCAGCAGCTTCGTCCTTAGCCACGCCTTCTTTGACCGGCTTCGGTGCGCCTTCGACCAGGTCTTTGGCTTCTTTCAGGCCAAGACCGGTGATTGCGCGAACTTCTTTAATGACGTTGATTTTCTTGTCGCCAGCAGATGCCAGGATAACGTCAAATTCAGTTTTTTCTTCAGCAGCTTCAGCAGCCGGACCAGCAGCGGCAGCAACAGCAACCGGAGCAGCGGCAGAAACGCCCCACTCTTCTTCGAGAAGCTTGGAAAGTTCAGCAGCTTCGATAACGGTGAGCTTGGAGAGCTCTTCGACGAGTGCCTTAAGATCGGCCATTTTGATAACTCCTAGGCTTAAACTTGGTAGTAATGAGGAAAAAAAGGGTTACGCGGCTTCGCCTTTTTCGGCATATGCCTTCAGCACCTGGGCGATCTGGGCCGCCGGCTTGGAAGTCAGCGTAGCGATACGCTGTGCCGGGGTCTGGATCATGCCAACCAGTTTTGCACGCAGTTCGTCGATCGACGGCAGTTCTGCAAGGGCTTTAACACCCTGTTCATCCAGAACCTGTTCGCCGAGACCACCAGCAACGAGAACAAGCTTCTCGTTAGCTTTGGCAAAGGTAGCAGCAACTTTAGCGGCTGCGGCCGGGTCCGCCGAATAGGCGATCGCGGTCGGGCCGGTAAAGTATTCTGCCAGGTTGGCAAATTTGGTGCCTTCCAGAGCAAGTCGCGTAAGCCGGTTTTTGGTGACCTTGAAGCCCGCACCAGCTTGACGCATCTGCGCACGAAGAGCGGTAATTTCAGCGACCGTCAAACCCTTGTACTGGGTAATGATGACGCCTTCCGCACCTTCGAACACTTCGCGCATTTCTGCTACGAACTGTTGTTTATCATCGCGGTTCACAATCAGTCTCCGACATTTTGCTTTTTGCCCTGAACCCCTAAGGGTTCACAGACGTGACCGGTCCACAGGAACCGGTCGATGACGCCCGTCCGTTTGCCAGATGTTCAAGCCTTTGGAAAACCCCGCTACCGGGAAATTCTAGAACCGGAACCTCTGCCTATGCAGGAGATTAAGAGCAATCAGACATTGCTCACCTGCAGTCTGGGACAGACAGGTAGAGAGGGGTTAGCCCCCTCTCCGGCAACCGGCCCACCCGAAGGCAGACCGGAAACTCAAATCTTAGTTGGTCGCGATATCCGAAACCGAAACTTTAACGCCAGCGCCCATGGTCGAGCTGACAGCGGCACGTTTCAGGTAGGTGCCCTTGGCACCGGCCGGTTTCGCTTTGACGATCGCGGAAACGAACGCCTTGACGTTTTCAACAAGCTGTTCTTCGCTAAAAGATGCCTTGCCCACGCCAGCGTGAACCAGACCATTCTTTTCAGCGCGGAACTGAACCTGACCAGCCTTTGCATCGGCAACGGCCTTGGCAACGTCCATCGTCACAGTGCCGAGTTTCGGGTTCGGCATCAGGCCACGCGGGCCGAGAACCTTACCGAGACGACCGACAACAGCCATCATGTCCGGGGTTGCAATGACGCGATCATAGTTCAGATCGCCGCCCTGCATTGCGGTCATCAGGTCTTCTGCGCCAACAGTATCCGCACCAGCTTTCTGGGCTTCTTCTGCTTTGGCGTCTTTTGCGAAGACAGCGACGCGCATGGTTTTGCCGGTACCGTGCGGCAACGACACAACACCACGAACCATCTGGTCAGCGTGACGCGGGTCAACACCCAGGTTCATCGCGATTTCAACGGTTTCGTCGAACTTTGCTTTTGCACCATCTTTGACAAGCTTGATAGCAGCAGCAAGTTCATACTGTTTATTACGGTCAATGCCCTCATAGGCCTGGGCAAGGCGCTTACCAGTCTTGGCCATCGTCTTACTCCACAACCTCGAGACCCATTGCACGGGCCGAACCTTCGATCATCGCCATTGCGCCTTCGATGTTGACCGCGTTGAGGTCAGCCATCTTGGCATTTGCGATTTCTTCGACCTGGGCCTTCGTCACTTTACCGACAAAGCCTTTGCCCGTCGTACCCGAACCCTTGGCAATACCAGCTGCTTTACGCAGGAAGTAGGATGCCGGCGGGGTTTTGGTGACAAAGCTGAAAGAACGGTCGGCATAAACAGTGATGACGACAGGAATCGGCATGCCGGGTTCCATCTGCTGGGTTGCAGCATTGAACGCCTTACAGAATTCCATGATGTTCACGCCGCGCTGACCCAGGGCCGGGCCGACGGGCGGAGACGGGTTGGCTTTACCAGCAGCAATCTGCAGCTTGATATAGCCAGTAATCTTTTTGGCCATTTCACTTACCTCTTAAAGAAGCGCGCGGTCCGGTCATGGCTGACCTCCCGCGCTCTATAAACCGGTTACAAAACCTTGCAATCCGGAAACCTTGAAAGATCGATCAGATCTTTTCGACCTGGGTATATTCCAGCTCGACCGGGGTTGAACGACCAAAGATCGACACAGACACCTTAAGGCGTGCGCGCTCTTCATCAACCCCTTCGACCACACCACTAAAGGATGCGAACGGACCATCCGACACCCGAACTTCCTCACCAACTTCAAAGCTGATGGTGGATTTCGGACGATCAACACCTTCCTGAACCTGATGCAGAATATGCTGAGCTTCCTTTTCCGAAATCGGCATCGGCTTGCCACGGCTACCAAGGAAGTCTGTGACCTTGGCGGTGTTTTTAACCAGATGCCAGCTTTCGTCAGTCAGCTGCATTTTCAGCAATACATAACCCGGAAAGAACTTACGCTCGGCATTGACTTTGCTGCCGCGACGCATTTCGGTGATTTCTTCGGTCGGGACCAGAACTTCCGCAATTTCGCCTTCAAGACCCTTCTTGATCGACTGTTCACGGATCGACTGGGCGACCTTCTTTTCAAAACCGGAATGGACGTGCAGCACGTACCAGCGATGCTCAGCCATATCAGCCCCCGACACCAAAGATCAGCTTGACGCCCAGGGCAAGCAGCTGATCAACGACAAAAAAGAAAACAGACGCAAAAGCAACCATGACGAAAACCATCAGGGTTGATACGGTCGTTTCCTTGCGGGTCGGCCACGTAACCTTGCGGGCTTCCTGGCGGACCTGTTGTACGAATTGTGCCGGTGACGTTTTAGCCATTGTCGGGTGTGTACCGTTTCAAATGCTTATTAAATCAGGCCCGGAGAAAAATGGCAGGAGCGGAGGGACTCGAACCCACGGCCCTCGGTTTTGGAGACCGATGCTCTACCAACTGAGCTACACTCCTATAATCTTGCCAGAAACAGTTGGTAATCGATTTTGTTTCCGACACATCCCCATCCGGGTGGTGGGGTGTGCGGGCGGCTTATATCCGCCCGCACATCAAAGATCAAGCATCTATTCGATGCAAAATCACAAATTATTCAATAATCTTGGCAACGACGCCCGCGCCGACGGT
>NZ_KV880645.1 GCF_001907695.1 Thalassospira sp. TSL5-1 | reverse complement strand
TGCCAAAGGATATTCATGATCAGGCAGAAGCCTGGATGAAAAGGCACGCTGATCTGTCGGCTTCATAGTCATGTGCATGCTGTCAATGTCGACTGTATCCCGCTTCGCAATATGAAGCGGGATTTCGTTTTTTGGGGCGGTGCGAATCACATTGTCACTACGCTTTCAAATGGTACCAAAAAAGGCCTTCAATTACGGCGTGCGGGCGGATTTCCGCTTGAGCGGGCGGAAATCCGCCCGATAGTTCAAAATTCAAACTGATGAAAAATCCATTTTTATTCATTATTATCAATAAGTTATGCTGAATTGAAAAAAATGCGAAATTTGTGAAATTTCGGGCAGACGCTGCTCAATGGGTTGAGGCATGGTTCTTTCACACCGAACGCGGTGAAACGATTTGTCCAACTTGTTAATGGAGATTTTCCTATGCCGATGCCAGCATATCTTACCATCGAAGGCGAAACCCAGGGCCTGATCACCCAGGGCGCAACCACCTTTGACAGCATCACCAACGAATGGCAGGCTGGCCATGAAGATGAAATCATGGTTCAGGCTTTTGATCATTCCGTGATCACCCCGCGTGACCCGCAGTCGGGCAATCCGACCGGCACCCGTATTCATCAGCCGGTGACCTTCACCTGCACGCTGAACAAGGCCGTTCCGCTGATGTACAATGCTCTCGTCACCGGCGAGCTGCTGCCGAAGGTTGAACTGAAGTGGTACCGCACCCAGGCATCCGAACAGGTTCACTTCTTCACCACCTCGTTTGAAGAAGCCCTGATCGTTGATATCAACTGCGCGATGCCGCATGCCAAAGATCCGGCCACCAAGGACTTCACCCAGCTGGTCGATATCAAAATGACCTATCGTAAAATCATGTGGGAACACGTTGTTGCCGGTACTTCCGGTTCCGACGACTGGCGTTCCCCTGTCCAGGCTTAAGGTCTGTTTTTCCCAACCAGACCTGCCGGACCTGTTTATCGGGTCCGGCTTCCTGTGTTTGTGCGGTTGTGTGCAAGAGCTGGCAGTTTTTTTTGTTATTCGGCCACGTTTTTGCCACTTCCACACGTCAGGGTTGCGGTTTCCGGGTGAAAACCGGTTCTTTTGGTTTAAAGGATCTCCCGGTTGGGGTGTTTTAATGTAATCGCGTTCGCAGCAAGAGGCGCACCATGAATCATATCATTTCGGAAGAAACCCTCTCGGGGCTGGCAAAACGGTTTTTATCGCAGGACCAGGATCTGGCATTCGCCTTTACCGGTGCTGTCGGTGATTTTTCCGTTGTTGGCTTTGAAGCACGCGAAACCATTAACGCACCGTTCGAGATTTCCATCAATCTTGCCTCCACCGACCCGGCGATAGACCTGCATTCCCTGATAGATGCCCCAGGTTGCCTGGGTATTTACAATAAATATGATGAAGTCCGGTATTTGCACGGGATCGTAACCGAGGTTGAACGGGGCGATAGCGGCATTCGCCGTACCTTTTATTCCGTAACCCTGCGACCGACATTAAGCCGCCTTGATCACGGGTCGGACAGCCGCATCTGGCAAACCAAAACCGTGCCCGAGATTGTTTCCGAGGTGTTCAAGGAATATAGCATCACCGATGTGGAATGGCGCCTGAATGGTCAACATTCCCCGCGTGAATATTGCACCCAGTATCGCGAGACCCATCGTGCCTTTATCGAGCGCCTTTTGTCGGAAGAAGGCATTTTCTATTATTTTGAACATTCCGAAAACAGCCACAAGCTGATCCTGACCGACGCGCCGCTGGCAACGCCGATGCTGCCGAATGCCGGCAAGATCGAATATAATTCCCGTCCCGGCGGGCAAAATCGTGGTAGCTGGATCAGTGCCTTTTCCCAGCGTGAAAAGCTGCGTTCATCCAGGTACGAGATGAACGATTATACCTTTAAAAACCCGCCCGCCAATCAGCGCCGCAATCAGGCCGCGCAGGAAAATAATGGCCTGCAGGGGGATTATGCCCTGTATGATTATCCGGGTCGCTACAAGGACCCGCGTGTTGGCAGCGATTTTACCAAGCACCGGATTGAAAGTGTGCGGGTCGATGCCACAACCGGCCACGGCCAGACCAGCAATATCCAGCTTTGCCCAGGGTATCATTTTGAACTGACCGGCCATGACGATGCCAGTGCAAATGGCCGTCATCGTATTTTGTCTGTCCAGCATAGCGGCACACAATCCGCCGCGCTGGAAGAAGATGCGGGCAGTGGAGCCACCACCTATAAGGCCAGCTTCACCACCATGCCGGGCCATTTGCCCTATCGTGCGCCATTGGCGCAAAAGCCGCTGGTTGACGGTCCGCAGATCGCGCATGTGACGGGACCGGAAGGCGAGGAAATTTACTGTGATGAATTTGGCCGCATCAAGGTGTGGTTCCCGTGGGACCGTCACGGGGAAAAGAACGAAAATTCATCCTGCTGGATCCGCGTAAGCCAGAACTGGGCCGGTGGGGCCTGGGGGCATATGGCGATCCCGCGTATCGGCCATGAAGTGATTGTTGATTATCTGGAAGGCGACCCCGACCAGCCGATTGTCACCGGGCGGACCTATCATGCCACCAACCGCCCGCCTTATGGCCTGCCGGAAAATAAAACCCGGATGACGATCAAATCCCAAACCCACAAGGGAGAGGGTTATAACGAATTCCGGTTTGAAGACGAGGCCGGGCGCGAAGAAGTCTTTATGCACGCGCAGAAAGACCATAATACCATCATTGAAAATAATGAAACCCACCAGATCGGTAATGACCGGTCCAAAACCGTTGCCCATGACCAGAGCGAAAGCATTGGCAACGACAAGACCATCAATGTCAAAAATGACCATACCGAAAATATCGGTAACGACATGACCTATTCTGTTGGCCGCAACCAGCAGGAAAAATACGGCAAGGATCATGTTCATACGGTGGGCAATATCCATAAACAGTCGATCTATGCTGATCATCTTTATGAAACCGGCCGCAATTATGAGGGCTCGGTCGCCGGGACCTACAAGATGGATGTGGGTAAAACCATCACCACCAATACCGGCACCCATACCCTGATGGCATTTGAAAAATTCATCATCAAAGGACCGGGTGGCAAGATCATCCTTGATTCATCGGGCATTACGCTTGAGGCGCCGAAAATAAACCTCAAGGGCGCAGTGTCGATGGGCGGATCGGGCTCCGCCCAGGTGCCGACATTGTCGATGGCGGCTAATGAAGGCCTGCCGATTTGCGAAGAATGCGCCAAAAAGGCCGCGGAGGAATAAGCCATGAAACCGGTAGCACGGGTCGGTGACAAGGTGGATTGTTCCAAACATGGCAGCGGCTCCATTTCGGCCGGCGGGCAGTCGCTGGTGGATGGCAAGCCGGTTGCCCGTGTGGGCGATAAATGCAGTTGTGGCGGCACCATTACCCAGGGGTCCAGCCAGTCGATGGATAACGGCAAACCGATTGCCTATGTCGGATGCGCGATTAGTTGTGGGGGCTCTATTACATCAGGCTCGCCAACGGCAAAGGTTAAGCCCTGAGCCATAACGGGGTATTTGGATCAACAAATTTGACGGTGTTTTGACGATCTAGCGAACGTGAGTCTTTCAAAGGTTGGGTGGGCGTGATGTCTGTATCCGAGGCCTGGATTGGTGATTGTCATCTCAAAGAGATTGACGGGCAGCGTGAATGTCGCTGTCAGGTCGCCGTTTGGGCCGATGGATTTGATGTTTTTCACGCCCGACTGATGGAGCACCTTGAGGCGCAAGGCCTGAATTTGCTCTGGGTTGAGGAAGGTCTTAGCGCCTCGCATTATCTGCGCCGTCATCGTGATCAACAAAGCCAGATTGGTGTCTTGGCCCGCGCAGTACATGGTGGGCACCCTGTCGAATTGGGTCCGGTGAATTTCCAGAATGTCGGGATCGGGCCCGAAGCCGAACAAAATTATCTCGCCTACGACGACATTGCCGATCCATCTCCGCTGGATGACCAGTTTGGCGTCTGGCCGGTCAAAAACGTCCCCGACATGTTGCTTGACCCGCTATTTGGGCAGTTGGAACCAGAAAACTCCGAGATCGCGCAGGATGGTGATGTGAGCCGCGGGCCGGTGATGCGGACCTATGCGATTATAGATGCGGCAAAGCTGCAATCAGGCTTTGACGAGATTGCGGAATGCGGTTTGCCCTGTCGATGTCTTTTTAAAGGACAGGCGGCGCAAGACCTTAAAGACGTCGCCCCTTATCTGCTAGAGCTTGATCCGTCCGCAGATATGACGCGCCGGTTGTTAACCTACAATCCCAAACTGCCCGAAAGCATGACAACCGCCCATTTGTGGCACAAGGAGCCAGGGATTTATATTCGGTCGTGCATCGGGTTTGAGGATATCTGGCGGCATTTTCGCAAGTTTGTCCGCATTCAGGATGAAAGCGGGAAATGGTTTTATTTCCGGTTCTGGGAACCCTCGGTTCTGAGCCAGCTTCCCGATATATTAGCGCCGGAAAACGGAAAGCTGTTTTTTGCCAGAGACCTGACATTTGTCGTGCTAACAGCAAACCCCAACGCAGGCAGGATCATCCGACGTGTTTGAAAAACTGTTTTTACGCTGCCGCAAGGTTCTCATGCTCGTGCTTTGCACGCTGGTTATGGCCTGTAAACAGGAGGCGGACGTGGATACGATCAATATTGACGATGTGAAAGTGGATACCAGCGACTGGCGTGATTATTGCGTTGGCTATCACTCTTTAAAAATCCCGCCTGGGCTGAAGCCTTCGCTTCATCCGGCTACAAATATCGACTGGCATTATCCACATATCGAGCGCAATTTTCAGGGCTCAGCGCTGGATTATATTCACGGAAATGAACTTTATGGTGGGACTGTTTTTTCTACTCGCGTTAATGGGTGGGAATTTGTGGTTGCAAAGAAAAGGATAGATGAGGATTTAATTTCTGATCGCATGCTGGTCATGATGGGCGCGCAGAAGTTTGGTGGGAATGTTATTTCATTTAAAGAAGACGCATCAATTTCTATTGTAGGTGATGGATCTGATCCCAAATACTATGCTTTTTACGCAAAAATGAATGCTGAGCCTGTAACTGAAAAAAATATATCAACCGGGTTTTGTTATGATGGATATGTTTTTTCCGGTTATAATCCTCGGCATTTATATGATTTCACCGTTGATATTTTGAGTGGATCCGAAAAAGGCCGTCATGGATTTGAACTGGTGCTTTCGCAGAAAATTGAGTCTCCAAAGTCAGATGATCGACCATTGGCCCCGGTTGGGGATGTCAATATGGTTCCCAATATTATTCAGTCTGAACAAAAGGATATTACCGGAGGTCGTGGATATCGCGGTTCCATGACACACATTTGGGATGCCCAGGATGGCGCTGACCGGCACTGGATCAAGGCGCTTTTCTTGGGGCCAGAGAAGAATGTCAAAACGCCTCTTATCGCGATTGAGACGATTGGTGATATTCGTGCCCGGAATTGGGAAAATAGCAAAACGGAGTTTTTAGGGTTCCTGAGTAATATTAAACCTAATTGAGGAGGCAGGTCTTGGTTCAGTGTCCTAAAGATGTTGTTATACCAGTTGTTCTTATTCCTGGTATAATGGGGTCGCGCTTAAGGCAGAAGGCTAATCCTGATAAAACAATTTGGGATCCTGATGATGTTGCCCTTATGTTCAAAAAGTACGGCGTCGCAGGCGGGTTTTATATTAATCCTCTACACTTTACCGGGATAGGGCAAGCCTTTGAAAACGCCGACATGTCTGTGCCAGGTGATCATACATTGGAGGGAACTTCTGTAGCTTTGTCTGCCAGTGCACGAAAAAAGGCTCTTATTGGTGGGGCGTCATTCAACAAAAACTATCTTGAACCAATGGAATATTCGGACCATGAGAATATTTCCAATGCTTCTGATGGATTTTGGGGATCGCAGGTCGAACGAAATTGGGGATCTGTCGCCTGGAGCTCTTATGGGTCCATCTTGGAAAAACTGGAACAGCAATTTCCGCAAACACTAAGCCTTGCCGTAAAAGAGGTTAACCCGGAATTCAGTCTGGTGGAAATGCCGGTTTTTGCGTTGGGATATAACTGGTCGGCATCCAATGATGATTCCGGAAAATATGCCGCAGATAAAATAACGGAATGGGTCGCAAAGGCAAAGCAGCGTGCGGAAGATATTGGTGCGCAATGCCCGGGGGCGATCGTTTTGACCCATTCGATGGGCGGGCTTGTGGCCCGGTCTGCAGCCATGATCCACGGGGTTGCGGGCGATATATTCGCCGTTTTACACACGGTTATGCCAACGGACGGTGCGGCAACGGCATATAAACGCTTTCATTTTGGGTTTGAACATCCTGAATTCAGCATTTTTTCGCCGATTGACGGTGCGTTTGAAAGGGCCGGATATGTGGTTTTGGGGCGTCAGGGGCAATTGGTAACGTCCATTTTGGGGCATATGCCGGGCGGGCAGGAATTATTGCCGAACAAACGTTACAAGGACAATAGTGGCAAGGCTCAATGGCTGACGGTTCAAAATCCAGAGCGGAATTGGGCGGTTAGATGGATGTCGGATGACGAACCATTTATCGAATTACCTAAAAGTAATCCTTATACCGAAATCTATCGTCGCGAGGATCGGATGTATCGGGCGGCAAATCCGGACTGGTTGTTTCCAGAGGGGATGGAGGACTTGCCTCAGCATACCGCTCCGTTTGATTATTTTATAGATATTAATAGGAAAGCAGAAAAGTATCACGACAAAATCGCGGCTGCCGGCGATTTCCACGAAGTAACCTATCTTTGCTACAGCGATGATCCGGGCCTTAAAACCTATGACCGGGTTGATTGGGAGAGCGCGAAACCTTTGGGGTCATGGGGGCGGGACGTGAGTGAAAAGGATGTTTCGGCGGACAGGACCGATGATTATCGTCGGGAGGATTTGCTTTGGGGCAGTGAAGAGGACAAGGAAATTTCCGGTGGCTGGGTTGGCACGGATTTCAAAATAGCCTCCGCAAGCGGTGCAGGCGACATGACGGTACCAGCCAGTGCAGGGCGGTTTGTTGCTGGCGTACCCAAATCACGCCGGACGGGCCACAAGAACGGGTATATGCACGAACCTGCCCTGAAAGCAGGCATTGTGGAGACCTGGGTGAAAGACACGATGGTCGATGTTTTGGGCAAATGTACGCTGTATTGAGGCATGATATGATGTTGTTGAATGTAAAAGAACTTGATGGTCTTAAAAATTCAGCGCAATCAAGCCGCAAACGCAAATTGAAGGCGATTTTTCTTGCTGAAGTGGCAGGGGTTCCGTCTCAGGAAAACGCGCCAGAAGTGTTCTTTGACAGGAATTTTGATACGGCCCTGAAACTTCCTTCCCTTCGGGATGATGAATTGCTTGATTTGTGCCAGATCGCCTATTTTCAACAGGTTGATCTGGAAGATCTGGCCGCTTATCAACGGTGTGAGAAAGAACAGAAATGGCCCGCCAGAGCATTGTATCTTTCGGCAGAACTGGAAGCCGTTAAAGAAAGCAGCGGTTTGTGATTTAATTTCGGCTTGCTTGGCACGCAGATAGTGATGATTGTTTGTGCCGTTGGATCAGGGCCCTGATGACAGATGGAACAGCAATGACGCCGATGCCTGCCGCCACCGATGGTTCCGCGATGGAACACAAAATCCGCACCGCGCTGGAAAAACAGGAATATGCGACGGTTGAAGCCCTGTGTCGCGAGATGCTGGTGCAATCGGGGCCATTGCATGTTTGGCGCTGGCTGGTTCTGGCATTACGTCACCAGGGCAAGGCGGAAGAAGCCCGTCCCATTCTTGAAATGCTGGTCGAACAGGTGCCCGGCAATTTGGAGATCCGCTTTGATCTGGCAGAAGTTTTGTTGCTTTTGGGTGAATTTGGCCGGGGCTGGCGGGAATATAAATACCGATATAGTCTGGGACATACCCAGCATATGGACCGCAAAGTGCAAAAACCGTTGTGGGATGGCCGGATTTTGCGCGACAAAACCCTGTTGGTGCATGATGAACAGGGCTTTGGTGATACCTTTCAGTTTCTTCGTCTGATTGGGGTGGCAAAAAAACGCAGTCAGGCCCGTATCGTATTGCAAATTCGCGAAGAGCAACAAGGCTTTGCCCGGCGAATGGAAGGCATTGACGAGGTGATCCTGCAAGGTGCCTTGCCACCCCCCTTTGACATGCACTGTCATTTGATGACATTGCCAATGGCCTTGGGCCTGAAACCGCAGGATTTGCCCGGTGAAATCCCCTATCTGAAAACCGATCCCGCACGCCTGGAAAAATGGCAAAACCGCCTAAAGGATGTGCCCCGTCCGCTGGTCGGGCTGGTATGGGCCGGGCGGCCAACGCATTTGAACGATGCCAATCGTTCGCTGTCTTTTGCCCAATTGGCCCCGCTTGGCGATGCCGGGGTGACATTTGTGTCTGTGCAAAAAGGCGAGCGCGCCGACGACGCCAAAAAACCGCCTGCGGGAATGAAAATGATCAGCCTGTCAGACGAGATCGAGGATTTTGAAGATACCGCAGCGATATTTCAGGTTCTTGATCTGCTACTTTCGGTTGATAGTTCGCCGGTTCACCTTGCAGGTGCGTTAGGGTGCCCGGCGTGGGTCATGCTGCCATTTGTGCCCGATTGGCGCTGGTTGCTAAACCGTGACGATACACCGTGGTACCCATCGGTGCGTCTGTTCCGGCAGCCGCGCATTGGAGATTGGGACAGTGTTATTAACAATATGCGTGTCACCCTGCAGGAGAAATTCGCGTGAAGCTGATCCGCTCCATTCTGGTGCTTGGCGTAATGGTGATATTGGCCGGCTGCAGCAATGTAGCTGCCCGACACGAGGTTCGGACACGCTTGGCGGCGGATGCCGGGTGGCAGGCCGGGGTTGTAAAGGCTGGCCTGTTTGATATTGCGGCCGCTTGGTCACCGGTTCAAAAGGGCGAGACCCTGTTTGTTTATCTGGAAGGGGATGGCCTGGCCTATGTAACGGCCTATCGCCCGGCAATGGACCCAACACCGACGGACCCGGTGGCCCTGCGTATGGCGTTGCAGGATATTCACCTAACGGGCATAGCAGCCCAGCCTGTAGTGTATCTGGCACGGCCGTGCCAATATACCATGCCGGAAAAGGGCGAAAATTGCAGCCGCAAATACTGGACCACAGCGCGGTATGCGCCAGAAATTATTCACAGCATAAGTTTGGCGATTGACCAATTCAAAGCTCGTTTTCGTGCCCGCCATCTTGTTCTGGTTGGTTATTCGGGTGGTGGGGCGCTGGCGGTATTGCTGGCAGCCGAACGCCAGGATGTTGCCGGGATTGTGACTGTGGCCGGTAATCTCGATTTGGCCTATTGGGCGCAGCGTGACGGGTTAACACCGCTTGCCGATTCTGTTGATCCGGCCCGCTTTGCGCCTCAGGTTGCCGATATCGCCCAGCTTCATTTTGCTGGCGGCCAGGATGACGCCGTTGGCCCCGACGTGACCCGGTCTTATATGGCGGCATTGCCTGACAGGTCAAAGGCGGAAATGGTTGTGATGGATCAGTATGACCATCACTGTTGCTGGGCCAGGGATTGGCACGAAATATCCCGCCGCCCGGAATTTACCCGCATTCCTTATTGGAACGGGCCGTAACGGCTTAGTCCTTTGCCAGCAGGATATCGGTTAGCGGTTTTAAATGCTTTGCATGTTTTTTCCAGCGGCCGATCGCGGTTTTGTATACCGGTTCGCGCACCTGGTTGACACTGGCGGTTCGGATGCTGCGGGCTGATTTGTAAAATTCAAGGCAATCCGCATTCCATGGTAGGCCGATAAAATCGGTCAGGCGGCGCGCCTGGCCTTCAAGGTTGGTGACGGTCTCTTCGTAATCAATTTCGATGAAATTTTCGGCGGGCAGAATGCTGCGCCAATGTGCCATCAATTCCTGATAGGCCAGATAAAACGCGCCAAGCTCTTCCAGGTCATAGCAAAACAACTGCTCTGCTGTGAAAAGTTTGCGATAACAAGACAGGCAGGTATCGACCGGGTCGCGACGGCAATGAATGATCTTGGCATTCGGGAACATTGCATGGATAAGCCCGACATAGAGGAAATTGGCCGGCATTTTATCGATATGATACTGGCAGGTTCCGGCATTTTTTGTTGCCAGTGCCAGGTAATTCTCTGCCATATCCTTCAGCGCAGCCGGGCTTATATTTGTGGCAAATTGCGGGTAGGGGCCAGCCTGTTCAACGATGGTTTGTAGTTTTGTAAGCTCTCCCGCCGGAAAAACATCGGGATGTGCACCCAGTATTTGTTCGGTCAGGGTGGTACCAGAGCGCGGCATGCCAACAATGAAAATTGGCATTTTGGAGGTGTCTCCCTGACCGGCATGGTTTTCCAACCATGTGCCTGTCAGGGTGGCCGCAATTTGGCGTATCCAGTTGCGGGTTTTATCAATGTCAAAGCTGAAAGTGTTGCGTTTCATCTGGTTGCCGCGGGCCAGATGGTCAAAGGCCGTTTTGGCAGCACCGCTATCAAGGTGAACCTTGCCCAGCACAAAATGAAACATCATCTCGTCATCAATTGACAGGCTGAAGCCGCCCTTTTCATATTCCGCCTGAAGGGCCAAAAGGGCCTTGTAGTCTGCGTCATCTGACTGGAAGGATTTGATGTCAGCAAGGCTGTTCCACGCAGCAAGACAGCGGGGATTGCGTGCCAGAATCTCGCGCAGGGTCTCTATGGCAGGCTGCTTTTGCCCGCTATTCATATAAAGCAGCGCAACATTAAGCTGTGCCTGTTCCTGCTCGCGTCCCGGCAGCGATGCTGCCTTGCGATAGGCGGTCAGGGCATCTTCAATTTTGTCCTGGTCATGCAAAATTTTGCCCAGGGCGTTATGTGCTGCGGCCATATGCGGGGCAATTTCAATAGCGCGCGTAATTGATTTCAGCGCGGCATCAAGGTCGGCCCGGCCATGCAGAAGTTTGGCGCGGGCAATCAGGGCAGACGGGTGGTCTGGCGCAAAATGAAGCAGACTGTCCAGACGGCGCATCGCTTCGCCGGAATTGTTTCGTTTCAGTTCCAGATCGACAAAATTGGTATAGGCATCAATCAGTTGCGGATTGATTTCCAGCGCCTCGCGCAGATGGCTGGCTGCTTCATCATAGTCCCCCTGTCGTGTCAGCAAATGGGCCAGATTGCTGTGTGCCTCGGCATAATTGGGGTGCAGGTCGAGCGCGGTCTGGTAATGCGTATGGGCATCTTCATATCGCCCGCTTAACAATAGCGTATTGGCAAGATTATTGCGGGCTTCCGGGTTTTCCGGTTCCAGGCTTACGACCTTTTCCAGGCACGAAACGGCCTCGGCAAGTTTGTTTTCTTCCTGCAGGATAATACCCAGATTATTCCACCCGCCCACATAATCCGGTGTTTTGGTAATAGCCTTGCGTGCGGCAGCTTCGGCCTCGGCCAAATAGCCCTGCTGACGGCAAATTTCCGCACGATTAGCCAGATAAACGCCGGGCGCATAATCTGGCTTGCAGGCCTTGCGCATGTAATCCAGGGCAAGGCCGGGTTGCTGGTAGGCATGGGCAATCAGGCCCAGCAAATGAAAACATTCAATTTGTTCGGGCGAGACATCAAGAACACGACGGGCCAGTATTTCGGCTTGCTGCGCCTGGCCCGCATTCCAATGGGCATAGGCCCGTTCAATCGCCTGCGGAATGGTAAGCTGTTCGTCTGATCCCGGTGTGTTTGATGTCGTCATTCCGGTTTTCCAAGCTGGTGACGGGCTGTTATGTACCCGTTTGTGAATGTTTTTTCGGTTCTAGCAGATTAAAGACAGATGAGAAACCAGGCATGCAACCAGTGCCGCATTCGATGTTGGAGCCTTGGCCGGGGCCAATTTTTGCGGATTGTTTCGTAGATTTTTGGATCTTGACATATGCCCACTAGTATAGGTCACGAAATCCTGATGGGATGTAAAAGACTTCCAATGCTCGAAAATATGACTTTCATGGCTCGAAATCATAGAAATACATTTGGATTTCTTAATAAAAGTAGAAATCTATGTTTATGTATGTTTTGTAACTTTTGGTTGTTTGGTGTTGAATTCGTTTGCAGAGATGTAATTTACAATACTTTAGAATAGTTTTTTAACCTGCAAGTATGGTTTCTTATCTTTGATTCCTCTGTCTCTAGTCTGTTTGTTTTAGATATGGTACAAATTTTAAACTGAATCAAAAATACACCTCAAGTAGAGGTGAAGTCAGTTGGGTAGTTATCACTCTGTTTAGGTAAAACAGTTTTGATGGAAGGGATCCATGCCAGCACATGTGATCGAGAAATCTGTTTTCGATACGTCCCGTATCGCAGAACGAATGCGATATGATGTTTGGCGCGAGAGTATATCTTGCATTTTTGATGTTGATGCCTCGCGTGAGAACCGTGATCCGCATCGTTTTAATGTCACAATTAATGCTCTTCGCGTTGGTGATTTGATTTTGTCGGACATGCGCAGTGTGGCGCAATCCTGGCAGCGGCGTGCTGTTGAAATTGCGCGGGATGGGCTGGATCACTTCATGTTTCAGCTTTTTCTGGAGGGGAGTGCCGCCTGGGAAGACCGCTATGGGCAGCGTATTGCGCGTGCCGGAGACATTTTGGTGTTTGATCTGGCGCGTGAAATGCAATCGGTTACAACGGATCTAAGGCATCTGACGCTGATTATTCCGCGGCATCATATTGTGCCTTTGTTGAACCATCCTGATCAACATAACATGCGGGTATTGTCGGCATCTAAGCCGATTGTACAGATGCTGGCGGAATATATTCTGCTGCTTAACCGCAATTTACCGCTGATCGACAAGTTGGACGGGAAAGATTTGATGCCCGCCGTAACCGCGATGGTGGCGTCCTGCCTGAACAGTTTTGGGCCAATTGGTCGCAATGCGGCAGCTTCAGCAAATGATGATCTGGCCGATTTTCGTATTCGTTCCTTTATCCGGCAAAATCTGGGTAATCCGGATCTTGATGTTAATCAGATTTGTGATGCCTGTGGTATTTCGCGCAGTGCGCTTTACCGCCTGTTTCAGGAAGAGGGCGGCGTCCGCCATTTTCTGCGCGAGCAGCGTCTGGACAAGGCGATGCGGGATTTGCTCTCGCAATCCGCTAAGCAGATTGCCGTTATCGCGCGTGAAAACGGATTTAGTCATGCTAATGATTTTAGCCGGGCTTTTCGGCGTCGGTATGGCATGACGCCGCGTGAATTGCGTGGCAGCCGAATGGAATATGACAAAGGCGCACACGCATCCTCGCACGATGCCGGGCGTGAATATGAAGACTGGTTGCGCCAGATTGGTGCAAATACGCAAACAAGGTTTTAAGGGCGATGGTTCGTTTTGGGCCGTGAATGGCCTGGAAAAAAATAACGTTATGTGTCGATGCGTATAGATGTCAGCCCGCCAAATAGCGGCGAAAGATGAAATTTCCTAACAGCATGTCCCACACGTTTTTCTTTTTCCAGAGTGCGCGGTATCAATACCACAATCGAATTAACCTTGATGGTTTGGTGCGTTCTTGTGGCCGTTGGCTCGGAATCAGATCGGGAAAAGACCGGTGATCTTACTGGAATCCGGCACGATTTGATGGACAAAACAACCCTCGCCGATCTTGGCGCGGGGTTGAAAAATAAAAGAATTTGGATGGTTTTTTAGACTTTATCGACCTTTGGTCGGTGCGAAATTGTTGAAAATGAACAATTTTTGAAAGACGACAAACCGTTGCTATGTCGACATGTGAAGTGTGGTGGGTTTGTTGTTTTTTTCCGGGTTTGCATCGTTTTGGATGCCATCCCGGAACTCTTGGGAAAGATAAGGCAGCTACGAACTTGTTGCCGGGAAAGCCAACGATACGGATTTGATGTCACGGCAGGATGCCAGTGGCTCATATGGGGGAAGTAATAAGATGGTTGCGGTTCTTGGGGAAAATAAAGGTCGTGTGATCCGGCGGGCATTTGCCTATGCGCTGAGTACGACAACATTCCTTGTGCCGTTTACGGCGATGGCGAACCCGCAAATCGTGACGGATGGCAATACCGCAACCAACCTGAATGTGCATGGTAAGGTCACCGATGTGACGACCTCGACCATTCAGGGCAAAAGTGCACTGAACTCCTTTAGCAAGTTTGACGTCTATCAGGGCAATACCGTTAACCTGTTTGTGCCAGACCAGGCCGATCATTTGATCAATATGGTCAATGGTCCGCGTTCCCATATTGATGGTATCCTCAATTCCATCAAAAACGGCCAGATCGGCGGGCAGGTTTACCTGCTCAACCCCAACGGTGTTGCCATTGGGGCACAAGGCCAGCTGAATGTTGGCAGCCTGACCATCATGGCACCCACCAGCGATTATGCCGGATCGTTTTTTGATGCGCCAGGCCAGGCCAATTCCGGCGCCTTGCAGCAGCTTTTGTCGGGGAATGTCCCCCTGTCCGAAGATGGTCTGATCACGATTGAAGGTTCTATTCGCGCAACGCGCAAGGCCGCTCTGATTGCCAATGGCGTGCAGGTGGCCGGGGATATTGTTGTCGGCGCGCAGGCGCTGAACCAGATCGCGTTTTCCGATGTGGTCAATGTGGATGGCCTGGATGCCGGGCAGGAAGCCGTTATTGATGAAAACGGTTATATCGAGATCAAAGGCGGCCAGGCCGGGGTGGATATTTCCGGTGTTCTGACGGCCGACGGGGCCGACGGGCACAATGCCGGCACGATTGATGTGCGTGCGACGGGTGATATTTCGGTGCGTGCCGGGGCGGACATTTCCGCGCGCGGTATTGGTGCCAATTCCAACGGTGGCAAAATCACGGTTTTCGCCGACAATGATGCGACTTTTGCCGCTGGTGCCCATATTGATGTTTCCGGTGGCGATGTTTCCGGCGATGGTGGCTTTGCCGAATTTAGCGCCCTGAAGGCAGTTTACCTGAATGGTGGTACCTTTGCTGGCGGGGCAACCGATGGTACTGCGGGTACCGTTCTGATCGACCCGGAAGATCTGACGATTTCGTCGAATGTGACGCAAAATGACGGCACCAATTATATATTTGAAGGTCGCGCAACCATCACATTGAAAAAAGATGTGACGGTTTCGACCAAAACCAATAACAAGAAATCCGGCGATATTACGCTTAAGGGCGAGAACATTGTTTTTGAAACCGGTTCGGCGCTTGATGCCTCGAACGGAAGTTTCAACAAGGGTGCGGGTAATATTACCCTTGAGGCAGCCGGTTCTACCACTCATGCCATCACAATCACCAACGCCACCCTGAGCGGGGCGAATGTTTCCATTACGGCTTCGGCCATTGCAAATAGCAGCAATCCGCTAGCTTCGGTTTCGGCAACCGTGGCGCTGACTGATACCGTGATCAATGCCACTGGCAATGTCTCGGTGCTTGCCAATGCTGAGCAGGGCTTGCCGACCATCACTGCCGGTATTTTTGATGCCCGCAGTGCGACGGCCAGCCTGACCATGACCAACGGGTCGATCGTTGCCGGTGGCAATATTTCCCTGGCGTCGTCAAGCAAAATTGAAAGCCAGGTGATTGGTGCGCTTCTGGTCAGTCCGATCAATGCGTCGGTTGCGGTAACGGATAGCAAGGCGACCACGCTGGTTACGGGCACGGCGGACCTGAAGGCGGATGGTGATGTTGATGTGATCGCCGATGCGGTGACGGATTCAACAGCGGTGGCAAAATCGGTTGCGGCGGCGGCGGGTGTGACAACCGCTGTTTCCGTTATCGAGAACAGCGCGATTGCCCGTATGAATGGCACGGCCAAAATTTCCAAGGGCGATGCCGTCACTGTGCGTGCAACCGGTAAAACCCAGGTGGATACGATTGCCGATGCGGCCACGGTTGAAAATGGGGGTTCGGGCGCGTCCATTGGTGTTGCGATTTCCGATGTTGATGCCACCGCGATTGCCGAAATTGGCGAAGGCGCATTGGTGACAAACGCTGCCAGCCTTTCCGTCAATGCCCAAAATGTTACCACGCAAAATACCGCGTCACGCGCTGGTGTTGCCGATGGTGCTGGCACGGCATCGAAGCTGTTTGGTGATGCACTTGATCGGACATCCTTAAGTGACGAGAGCAAAGGCGAAATTTCTGCCCTGTTTGACGGGGTTCTGAAAAATGTTAGCGACAATCTGAAGGAAAAGCCGAAGGAAGGTGAAGAAGGCAGCGGCGGGGTGCAGGTTGCCGGGGCACTTTCTTACGCCTCAAGCGATTTTGATACCCAGGCGCTGATCACGGCCAATGCCGACAAAACCCTTTCGCTTTCCGGTGCGCTGACGGTTAATGCCGAAGCCATTGCCCAGACCAATACCCTGGCAAGTGGGATCACCGGAGGTGGGAAAGCCGGCGGTGGGGCTGGTGTTTCCATCCAGACGGTTGATAACAAACTGCTTGCCAGTATTGCCGCAGCAGATGGCAATACGCTGACGATCAATGCCAAGGATTTGACGGTTAACGCTGAAACCAAAAGCATTGATGAAGATATCACCGATGAAGAAAATAACGGCTTTAATGTCGAAGCCTTTGCCGGGCAGGAAGCCGAAGATGTTGGCATTGCCGGGGCGCTTGGCCTTCTGATTATCAACAGCAATTCGTCGCTGGCTGAAATTGGCAATAATGTCGCAATTGATGCCAAAACCGGCACCGTCACTGTCAGTGCGACCGGTGGTGCCGACGCTGGTGTGGTTGCCGATGGCTCGCCCGAGGATGAATCCGTCATTGGTGCGCTGTTTGAAGCCTATGAAACCTATACCGAAACCGAGGAAGATGCCGAAGAAAAGCCCAGTGTCGGCATTGGTGCGGCGATTGCGATTAATATTTCCAACAGCACGGTGGATGCCGCTGTTCGCGGTGGAACAACGCTTACCAATGCGTCGGGCCTTGATGTGTCGGCTGTATCCAATGGCTCGGTCAAGACATCGGCCAATTCGGCGGGCGCGGGGGGTGTTGCCGTTGTGCCGGTGCTGGCACTATCCGTTGCCAATGATCATGTGACAGCCGGTATTGAATCGGCCATTTCGGGTCTTTCTTTGGCCGGGGCCGTTTCGGTTACGGCGGAACAGAACCTTGCCGTTCTGTCGGTTGGTAAGGCCGCCAGTGGTGATGCGGATGATGCCTCGAATGTCGCTGTTGGTTTGACGGTGGGGATCAGCACCGTAAATGCCGATGCCAAAGCTTTGTTGGATCGTAATCTGGCGACGACAGGTGATATTACAATTGCGGCCAAATCGGCCCGCGATATTCGCACGGGGGCCGCAGCGGGTAGCAATACGGACCCGGGCGATACCGGCACCGAAGGGGAAGAAGAACCGGCAGATCAGGCAAAAAGCGATGTGCTGGGCACCATTAAACAGGCGGCGGCATTCGGAAACCTGTATTCGTCAAGCAAGGACAAGGTTGATGGCGATAAAACCGCCAGCAAAGCAAACGTTTCAGCCGATAAGGGCGATGGTGCTGATGAAGGTGGCAAGGTTTCGGCTGCTGCCGCCCTTGGTCTGACAGTTGCCAATACCGAAACCAGCGCCGGGATTGCGGCATCGCGTACGGTGTCGGGTGCCAATATCAAAATTACCTCGGCCGATAATACCGATAGCCAGGCCGCTGCTGATGGCAGTGCCGCCGAGGCCGATAACAATATTGGTGCGGCGGTTGCCCTGAATATTGCCAATGTTATTAACACGGCCAGCATCGGCAGTGCTGCCAGTGTCTCTGGCACGGGGGTTATGCTTTCGGCCATCACCAACAGCTTTACCGTGCTTGATGATGACGGCAATGCGGTCAAGGATGATGACGACAAAGACGTTATTGATGATGCCAATAAATATGTCACATCGGCGGTTGCCGGGGCTGGCGTTGGCAACCTGTCACTGGCTGGTGCTGTTGCCATTGGCCTGATTGATCAGACAACCACGGCGGATATTGGCGAGAATGCCAGCATTTCGGTAAAGGCCAGTGGCGCGAGTGTGACCGCGACCTCCAACCGTATTATTGAAACGAAGTCGGCAGGCTCGGTTGGTGAAAAAACACCGACCCTGGGCGAGTTTAAGGACCGTTACACCACCCTTAGCGGGATGACGGCGCGTATCAATGGCAAGCTGACCTCGGTTGGTGACAAGATCGAGGCAAAGAAGACTGCTGGCGGGAGCAGTTCTGGTGACAGTGGCTCTGGCAGCACGGGTTCTGGCGACTCAGGTTCGGGCGGGAAGAGCGGCAAGATCGGTGTCGGGGCGTCCTTTGCCATTACGGTGGATAATACGACAACCCGAGCACGCATCAGCGACGGGGCCAAAGTGGTTTCGGCCAATGGGGGTGATGTTTCGGTTTCCACAACATCGGGGCTCGATAGCACTACCCATGCCGAAGCTGCCAGTGCACCTTCAACCGATCTTTTGAACCTTGAAGAAAAAAGCGAGACTTCGGCCTATTCGCTGGATGCGGCGGTTGCCATTGCTGTCAGCAATGAAACGACCGAAAGCCGGGTCGGTAGCGATGACGAGACACTGACCTCGGATGGCAAGGTTACAATCAGTGCCAATTCAAGCTCTGAAGTCTTGGTTCAGGCGGATGGTGAAGCTGCCGGTGACAAGGCGGCTGCCGGCGCGTCGCTGGCAGTGGGTGTGACCAACAGCATTACCAAGGCATCGCTTGGGCGCTCGGTCACGGCGAAGGGGGCGCTGAGTGTTGCCTCTACCGCCCTGTCCAAAGATATCAACCTGGCGCTGGCAACAGCACGCGGCACGGTTCTTGAGGGCTATAAAAACAAATTTGTCGGTGCGACGGACGAAATGCTGTTGGCCGGTGATTTTGGCAACGACAGCGATGGCAAGAAAAAACCGCGTAGCGCCCAGGCGCTGGCCGATCAAAAGACTGCTGGCAACAATAAAACCAGTTCGGTTGATGAAAAGGGCAATGCCGATAGCGCCAAAAGTGGCAAATCCATTAGCATTGCAGCGGCCGTTGGCGTGGGTGTCAATAATCGCAAAAGCATCGCCTCCATTGATGATGGTACGTCGGGCAGCCTGAACACCCTGTCATCGGGCGGGAATATTAACGTTACGTCCAAAAATGATGCCAATGCCCAGACACGCGGTGTGGGGGCGGCTGTGTTGTCTGACAACGGCATTGCAGTTGGTGTGGCTGTAACGGCAACCGGCCATGAGACGACAGCCAAACTGGGCGACTACACCAAAATTTCCAGTTCGACCGGGGTTAATGTTACCGCGCAATCCACGCAAAACCAGGCGGATGATTTTGCCAACAAACTGATGGCTGAAGCCGTTGCCGGGGCCGGGGCCAAGAAAATTGGCGTGGCCGGTGCGCTCAGCGTGATCAATACCGACAATGATAGCAGTGCGACCCTTGGAAAAAATGTTGATGTCACCTCCACTGGGGCGGTGAACGTTACCTCGACCGAGAAAAACCACATTGTTTCGCGTGCCCTTGCCGCCAGCGTCAGTGTCGGGGCTGAAGCCAAGACGGCTGTTGGCGCGACATTTGCGCTGATCAATGCGGGCAATACCAACACCGCGCTTGTGGATGACGGGGCCAAAATTTCCACCACCGGTGATCTCACGGTTTCGGCTAAAAATTTGCGCCAGTCCGAAAGCAGTTTTGGTTTTGACGGGGATTATTCCCTGCTTAACCCGACCTCGGTTTTCCAGACGTCGAACTATTACACCGAAGCACTCGCCGGTGCTGCCTCGACAGGTAATACAGCCCTTTCCGGTTCGTTCTCGGTTACCGTTACGCAAAACGAAACGTCGGCTGAAATTGCCAAATCGGCCACGATCAGCGCCGATGATATTACCCTGACCGCTGAAAACCGCCAGAATGCCCGCACCCTGGGCGGTGCCATTGCCGTTTCCAAGCAGACCGGTGTTGGCATTACGCTTAATGCCATGGTTCTGTCCGATATGGTTACGGCACGGCTGGGGACGTCGGGTGCCACCACCGGTGCCAGCCTGACCTCGACCGGGGATGTGGCCATCAGTGCCAAGGCCGAACAGGACCTTGGGTCGATCGTGGTTGCCGGTGCTGGCGGGGTTAATGGCACGGCTGTTGGGGGTGCGGTTGGCATTAATGTCATCCAGACCGAAGCGATTGCCGATGTTGCGGCAAAATCGACCATTTCGTCGGCCAAGGGTGCCAGCGTGGGTGCCATCAGTGCCACGGGCATCAGTACCTTTGTTGGTGGTATTGCCTTTAGCGGCCAGACGGGCGTGGGGGCCGGGCTGGCAACCAACCTTATTTTGGCAAAAACCGCTGCATCGATTGGTGATTCCGCCAATGTTTCGGCGGCCAATGCCATTGAAGTTGATGCCAATGCCAGCGAGGATATTTCCTCGGCCACGGTCAGTGCGGCAGGCTCCACCGGGGGCACAACGGTTGCCATTACCCTGGGTGCCAATACGGTCAAAAGCGATACATCGGCCACCATTGGCAATGATGCATCGCTAAATGCGGCAAATGCAGCCGGGACGCGCAGCATTTCCGTTACCGCCAGGGATAAAACCGATATTGGCAATATCATGGGGGCGGGTGCCTTTGGGTCGGGCACCGGGGTTGGCGGTGTGCTGGCCAGCAACGCCATTGCCAAGACCACCCGTGCGGTCCTGAATGGTACGGCAATGGCCGATACCAACATCGTCGTGACCGCCAATAGCGAACAGAATATCACTGCCCTGTCGCTGGGTGTTGCATTGACCGGTGGTACTGCCATTACCGGATCGGGCGCGTTGGCGCTGGTTGATAATACAACCACTGCTGTTATCGGCGAACGTGACGAAAATGATGGTGACAGCGTTTCGCGCGCAACCGTTACCAGCACCGGCAATATTGCCATTCATGCCAGCGATGAAACCGATGCGTTGGTCATTACTGGCTCGGGTGCAGGCGGCGGCGGTAACGCCGGTGGTGCATCGCTTGGCGTAACCACCTTTATTGGTGAAACGACCGCCTATATTGGCCGTAACGTCAATGTCACGGCCTTTGGTAATTCCGTATCGGGCCTGGATGTGATGACGGGTGGTGTCACCCTTTCTAGTGCTTTGTTTGGCGGCTATTCCGATCTGGATACCGATAGTGCGGGCAGCAAGCTGCAATCAACGTCCGATGGTGCCCTGGCGCTGAATTCATCATCGATTGATGATCTTAAAGACGGTGCCTTCAAGAAAACCCTAACGACGGAAAACCGTAAGGGACTGTCGGTTACGGCCTATTCTGACCAGGATATTGCCAACTTCGCCGCAACGGGTGCCGCCGGTGGTGGTAATGCCGTTGCCGGTGCGGTTGCTGTTGGTGTCGTTTCCGATACCACCAAGGCCTATATTGATGACGGTGCGAAAATCAACCAGGCAAGCGGCACAGCGGGGGCGGCACAAACCGTCACCCTGCAGGCCCAGGGCGATACCCTGTCACTTGATGTGGCGGGTGGTGTTGCCGTAGGTGGCGGCAACGCCATTGGCGGTGCGATTGACAGCCTGACGCTCAGCAAAAGCACCAGTGCCTATATCGGGCAGGGTGCGGTCGTTACCTCGGCTGATGATATATCGGTTGCTGCCGATCAGGCGACCCATGCCATTTCGGTTGCCGCCAATATTGCCGCGGCCGGCAATGCGGGTGTGGGGGCATCGCTTTCGGTGCTGGTCGCATCCAATACTACGCTGGCCTATATTGATGGCCTGGTAAATACAGGCGGTGATCTGACGATTGATGCCGATACCGACACAACCTTTATCCAGGTTGCCGGGCAAATCAGTGCGGGTGGATCTGCCGGTGTCGGCGGGGCGCTGGGTGTTTCAGTGCTGGATAATACCACCAAGGCCTATACTGATACCCACGCCCAAACCAATGCCAAAGGCAAAACCAAAATTGCCGCCAGCGGCCATGAAGAAGAATATGCCGCTGTTGTTGCCGGTGCCGGTGGCGGCAGTGCCGGTGTGGCCGGTTCGGTGCGTGTGGGTGTGCATACCTCGACCACACAGGCCTATGCAGCCGGCAAAGTAAACCAGAACAGCGATTATTCCATTACCGGTCAGAATGTCGACATCGATGCCGACAGCTTTGTGCGACTGGTTAGCGTAACGGGTGGCCTTGGCGGTGGTGGTGTTGCCGGTATTGGCGCGGCGGCAGACGTGGTTATTTTGCGCAATAACGCCAATGCCTTTATCGGTGCCGGAAGCCAGGTTTCCGCCCATGACAGTATTTCCCTGAATGCCACATCGGAAAAACAGTTGTTGCAGCTTGGCGTCGCTGGCGCAGCAGGCGGGCAGGTTGGTGTTGCCGGTGCGCTGACGGTTGCATTCCTGGGGGGTATTGTTGATGACGATGCCAAATCCCGCCTTTCCAGCAATGATAGCGAAAATGACGGCAATACCTGGTCCGCCGCTGACGACGCGACCAATAAAAACCTGATCGGCAATGCTCTTGGTGATCGCGACGAAGCCAAAGCCGCCAATGATGCCGCTGCTGCGCAACGCAGTAAAACCCAGATCACTGATGATTTCGACGCAACCGCCGAAGCATCGCGCAACGATACCAAGGCCTTTGTCGGGCAGGGGGCCACGGTTTATTCCGGTTCGACCATTGACATCAATTCGTCCGATACCTCCAAGGTTGTCGCCGGAACCCTTGCTGTAACCGGTAGCGGTGGTGTTTCGGTTGGGGGTGGCATTACCATCACCACGGTCGATAGTTCGGCACAATCCTATATTGCCAGCCAGGCGGCAGTTGATGCCGTTAATGCCATTTCCATTAAGGCGGCCAGCCACGACAACGTCATCAATGCCGCTGCGGCGGGCGGTGGTGCGCTTTATACCGCGATAAACGGCTCGGTCGCCATTACTACCCTGCTTTCTGATGCGTCGGCCTATATCGGTGACGATGCCCTGGTGAACCAGGATGATGATGTCACGGCAGGCAGCAGCCAGAATGTTATCCTGGATGCCAAAAGCGACAGCAATGTTATTACCGTTAGCGGTGCGGCCGGTGGCGCGATTGTCGGTATTGGTGCAGCGGCGAACGTGACGACCATTGCCAAGGAAACCCACGCCTGGATTGGCGAGGATGCCAAGGTTGATGCTAACCGTAATGTGACAGTTGATGCCAATTCGGATGATAACATCGTTGCTGTAACGGTCAGTGTGCAGGGCGGTGGCGTGGGTGTCGGTGGTACGGCGGCGATCAATACCGTTGTTTCCGATACGACCGCGCGCGTGCTGGAAGGGGCCAGTGTCAATGCCAATGGAAGTATGCGGGTTCAGGCCTTAAATGATGTTGAACTGGACGATATTTCAACATCCGTTGCCGTGGGCGGGGCTGCGCTGGGCGGTGTCGTTTCGGTTAACACCATTTCTGCCACTACCGAAGCCACCATTGCCGATGGCGCGAAACTGAATGTTTTGGGTAATGGGACGGCAATTTCCATCGCGGCAGATGGGGGGTCACGCAGCGAAAGCAGTGATGAAGTCCTTGCCGAAACCACCCAGACCAACGAAGACAAAAGCACATTGAAGGTTTCCGCCATCGATGTGGACCGTTCGACCCTCACCCGCAATATCACTACAGTGAATGGCCTGGCCGTTGTCGCCCGTTCCGATCAGGATGTCACCTCCCTGCCGATCAGTGCGGGTGCCAGTGCGGGTGGTGCGCTTTCGGGTGTGGCATCGGTTAATGTGATTGCCGGGAAGACCAGGGCTGAAATCGGTGATGCCACCATCAATGCCCTTAATGTCGGGGCGGCCAATGCCCAGGATGTTCTGGTTGCGGCCTATGACAGCACGGATTTGAACACCGTGCCGGTGACGGCGGCGGTTACGGGCATGGGCCCGGCCATCAGTGCGGCAGCGGCCACCAACGTTATTTCCAAAACCCTGACAGCACGCATGGGCGGTACTGCCAGCGCAAAAGACGATATTGTCGTTCTTGCGAATTCTGACCAGGACCTTTCCAGCATTTCGGCGAATGGGGCTGCCAGTGCCATTGCCGGGCAGAATCTGTCGCTGGGTGTTGATGTTGTCGATAATAGTGTTCTTGCTGAAATCGCGGATGGATCCGTTATTGTCGCGGGCGATGATCTGACGGTCACGGCCAAGGAAAACAGCGATTTTGACCAGATCATCGGTTCGGCCTCGGCTGCTGCGGTTACGGCACAGGGCGGGTCCGTTGGTGTTGCCGTTTCCTCGTCTGACATCACCGCGCGTATTGGCAAAAATGCCACCACCAATGCCAATGGTGTTACATCGGTCCGTGCGGATTCTGTTCAGAGCCTGATGCAACACAACGTTGCCGGGGGTGTTTCTGCCGGGTTGACCCTGCAAGGGGCCATCAGTGTGCGTACGGCAACCGTGCAAACCGTTGCTGAAATTGCCGATGGCGCAAAAGTCAATCAGTCCACAACCAATGCAGATGCCGACCAGGCTGTAAATGTGTCTGCCATCAATAGTTTGACCGTTGGCGGAGCAACCGGTGCTGGCGCGATTGGCGGTATCGGCGGTGTTGGTTTCGGCATGGATATTGCCGTGGCACGCAATGCCACAACCGCGCGTATTGGCGCAAATACGCTGGTGTCGGCCAAGCATGATGTTTCCGTCACCGCCAGCGCACAAAAGGATATTTCCGCCACCGGTATCGCCGGGGCGGGCGGGCTTGCTGCCGGTGTTGCAGGTTCGGTTGCGATTGCCGTGTTGGGCGGCGATGCGGACAGCCGCGGGACCGATCAATTGACATCGGACAATGGCAGCATCACCGATAAGGTAAATGCCGAGGCAGGCAAGGATCGCACCGCCGACCTGTCCTCGTCCGATGCCGGAAAGCTGGCGCATTCTCGGGCGGCTGATGCCAATAGTGACCGCACGACGGCAAAATCAAAAACCCAAAATGTCATGGCACCGCTGAGTTCCAGCAATGTCAGCTATGATGACGGTGTTTCGGCAGTTGTCGATAATAACGCCACCCTCAAAGCGGGCCACGATATTAACATCAAGGCGACCGATGAAAGCCGTGTCCGTGCCTTTGCCGGGGGTGCGGCTGTCGGGTCGGTTGGTGTTGGTGGCTGGGTCGCAGTCGCCAGCATGGGCACAACCGCCCAGGCCCTGGTCGGGCAGAATGCCGGTCTTGATGCCGGAAATGCGATCAGCATTTCGTCGGATCTTAAAAACAAAACCGATCGCTCCATCGCCGAGGCTTATGGGGCATCGGCCGGTATTGTCGGGCTGAGTGCAACCATTGCAGTGCTGGACCGTAGTACGACAACCCAGTCGGTGATTGGTTCCGGGGCCAATCTGCTGGCTGATAATGCCATTTCGATTACCTCGCAAAATGCTTCTGGCGGGCAGTCGCGTGCCATTGCCGGGGCGGCCGGTTTTGCCGCGGCCGGTATTTCGGTGGCGGTGACAAAATCCGATGATGATGTAAAATCTGAAATCGGTACCGGTGCCAAACTGGGTGCGACAGATGACGCTGCCGGGGATATTACCGTAACGGCTACCAATGGCGGCACATTTGATGCCTATTCGGTTGGGGCAGCACTTGGTCTGGTCGGTACGGGCGCCGGGGCCGATGCGACGGTTGATCTGGATGGGGATACGACGGCGAGGATTGACGCCAACGCTGTCATTTACAGCGAGGGCGATGTTGGCATTTCCGCCATTGACCAGCCAGATGCCAGCTCGGAAGCGATTGGTGCCGCACTCAGTGCGGGTTACAGCCTTGGTCTGTCGCTGTCGCAAACTTTGCTGGATCGCAATATCAGCACCCTGGTTGACAATAATGCCAGTGTGACCGGCGATAGCATCACCCTTAAGGCGGAGATGTTGAAAGGCTCTGCTAATAACGCTGATTCAAAGGCGATTGCTGGCAGCGGCGGTATTCTCGTCGGGGCCGCGGGGTCGTCAGCGGTTACAACGGCCAATGTCAGTGTTTCAGCAACAACCGGCACCAATGCCAAACTTCTGGGTATTCAGCGTATCCAGACCGATGAAAACAATGTTAACACTGCCATAGCGGATCATGGGGTTTCAATCTCGACCCAAAACCAGACAGCCGCCGAAGCCCGTGCCATTGGTGTATCGGCAGGTGTCATTTCGCTGGGCGGGCATAGTGCGGTTGTTGACGTCGATACAACCAGCAAGGCCCTTTTGGGTGCAGGCACAACCGTAACAACGATGGCCGATCTTTCGGTTACCTCGGTCGGGGCGGAACATGCTTACGGTGAAACCGTATCGGGGGCGGGTGGCATTGGTGTGCTGCAGGCTGGCTTGACAGATGTTGACCTGAACAGCACCGTTCAGGCCGGGACGCTGGACAGCGCCGCCCTGACAACTCTGCAGGCAGATGGCACGACGACTATTTCTGCGACCTCGAATGGTGCGTATGACGGCAAAATCGATACCACGGGTGCTGCCCTCGCGCAGGCGGCGTCGGGTGCGTTGCTGGTTGATGGTACCAGTAATGTCTGGGCTGGTTTTGGGGCAAAGACGGGCCTGAAAACCCATCAGCTTTTATTGTCGGCGCTGAATAATCTTTCCAAGGACCTGGTTTCGGATTCCAACTTCAAAACCAGCCAGGGTGGTGGATTCAACATGGCAGTTGGTAGTTCCAGCGGCACCATGAATGCGGCGACAAATATTGGTATTGGCGCAAATTCCAACATTTATGTTTATGGCACGTCAACCGATCAGGGCAATGCCTCGATTCAGGCCCTGACCAAAGTTACCGTCGATGACGAAGCAAGTTTTGACAGCGGTGGTCTGATCAGCGCACCAATCGCCACCACCCTTCAAACGGCCAATATCGGCAGCAATATTTTGCTGGGCAGCAATGCCAATTTTGAAACCCAGGCAGGTGACCTGGTTATTGCAGCACGAAGCGACGCCACGATGAGCGCACGTGCGCGTTCCGTCACCTATGGCTTTGCCGGTGCTGCCGGGGGTGTTTCCAAGGCAACCGTTACCGCCAATGACGCGGTAACGATTGGTTCGTCAACCAACCTGATTGGCGTGGGCGAGGTTGAAATTTATGCCGGTGCCGATGCGACCGGTTTGGGCATTATTGAAGCCAAGGCAGATACCCGCCTGTTTAACAAAACCGCCATTTCCATTCCGACCCCGCCAACCGCCGATGCCCATGCCATCCATAACAGCAAGGTGACGATCAGTTCCGATGCGCTGGTTGCCTCGGCCAAGGATTTGCGGGTTCAGGCCACCAAGGGGCACTTGTTTGCCAATGGTGTGGGCCGCGCAACCGACCTTGCCAAAAAGGCGGCTGAGGCCATTGGCAGTGTCTTTGGCGCCGACACCGAAGGGTCTCTTGAAGTCGTGGGCGGCACCAGCAAAAACGAAGGTGTTGGCGGCATTAAGGTTGATGGTGAGCTGCGCACCGGTATTCGCAATAAGCGTTACATCACTTTCGGCACCAATTTCAGTTCCTATGTCGAGGATGATAACGGCAAGATGGTCCGTTATTTTCCAAGCTATGATACCGCCAATGACCGCTGGGTGCTGGCAACCGAAGATCCTGATAATCCTTCAACCCCGAAAATCATCAAGGTCTTTACGCCCGATGAAATCAGCGAGGGTATGGGCTTTACGATCCTGGTCGACCAGAATCTCGGGCAGAGCCTTCAGGCGGAAGTGACACGTTTGGAGAACGTCCTGCGCCGTTATGGCAGTTCGACGGATACCAATAGTGTTCAGGTTAAAAACGATATTAACAGCCGCCTTACGATCCTTCGTGCGGCCATTGCCAGCCGCCATTCGGATAGTTATGTCGATGTGATTCAGGTTGATCCGACCGAAGCTGCCACCGGCAATGTTGAACTGTTTTCCGATTACGTCGTCGGTTCGGGCAAAATCAACAGCCCGGGCGATGCGGAAATCAAAATCATCAATAATTCGCCGATGCCGATCCGTATTACGGAAATGACTGTGCCCGACGAGTTGGGTGGCAAAATTCTGTTTAACGGCCAGTCGGTTTTGAAGGCAACCGACATCAATGCGCGTAACAGCAATGCCGACGGCACTGCGTCGATGGAAATGATCAGTTCGGTTTCCTCCGACGAGCCCAAAATCATTATTGAAAATAACTTTGACCCTGATTCGGGTGTTTACAACCCGGGCGACAAGCTCGACATTGCCGCACCTGATGTCATTCTGGCGGGGCAAATCAGCAACATTAACGGCCTGATCAAGGTTTCCAGCAACAAGGGCTCCATCTATTCGGTTGCCGCTATGCGAGGTGACACCGTCGAAATTTCGACCGGGGGTGATTTCGTCTTTGATTCCGCCGATACGCTGCTCAATATCGGTGCTAATCCGGACGCGGGTTTTGCTGATCAGGTCAACAAATATGAAAATGGTTCTGCAACCAGTGGTTCGGAAAGCAATGTTAGCCAGGCAGTCGATGACAGCAGCTCGACGATTGCGGCGAATAATGTGTTCATCAATGCCGATACCATCAATATCAATGGCGTGATCCAGTCCGGCATTGCCGACAAAGAAATTGTGATCAATCAGTCCGATGTCGATGCGGCCTATAATACCGGTTCGCACACGGGTGCCCGTTATGTTGAAGTCAAGAATGTCGGTATCTCGATGGGGGCAGGCCGTGTGGGTGTTGGTGGCATCAAGGCCGAACTGGACCGCGTCACCGGTGAAATCCGTATTCTCGATGCCAAGGTTGAAGGCGGAACCGTTCTGTTAAGCGGACGTCTGGTGTCAACAGGCAATGGCAAAATCAATGTTATTGACGGTTACGGTCGTATCAATATCGTTAATAATTCTAGCAATACCGTCCGTCTGGATAATGTCGATACCGGCGGAATTGAAGGCCAGATCACGCTGATCGACAAAAGCAAGGATAATGGCAAGGGTCGTGCCCTGACAACGCGTTATGAACGCCTGGGTAACGACATAAAACAATACAGCAATATCAATCTTGATAGCTCCCAGGCTACCAAGTTGGTGGAAACATCGGCGGATTCGCGCGCGACTTCGTATGATATGCAGAAGGATATGCGCTATTACTGGATGGCGGGTAAATCCACCACGACACAGACAGAAAGACGGTATAGCAAACAGCAAAAAAGCCTTTTCGGTTTTATTCCGATCTCCGAGCGTCAATTCGATAATTCCAATCTGGTCGGGGGCTACCCAAAGAGCAAGGAACTCGATCAGTCGCAATTGCCATCCGGTGACTATGTTGCGCAGCGTTCAGGAAAACCCGAATACACCTTTAATTCGGCCAAGGAAGAAACCTCGAACCGGCAGATTTATCAGGGGGATTCCGAACACAGTTGGGGCAGTGATTGCACCTGGTTTGTCTGCTGGACGCGGACTTATCAATTCACGCGCACAACCATTACCGAAACCGGTAGCAACACCTATTATTATCATTCCGTTGCGGCGGATAGGTCCATCGGCATTAACTTTATCGGTTATGACACTGGTAAGGTGGATGTGGCTTCAAAGGGCAGCATTGCGCTTGGCGGCAATCTCAGCAATGTGGGGGGGATTACTACCCTGACCTCGCAGATGGGGGATATTTACAGTGATGGCGGGGCGGTTCAATCCGGTAATCTCCAACTCTCGGCTGTAAACGGGTCTGTTGGCCGGGCGGATAATTATCTGAACCTTGTCCAGAAACAGGGCGATCTTGTTTCCGTTTCGTCGGGCAATAACATTTATCTTGATGCCCCGGGCGGCAGCCTTGTGTTGAGTGATTTGAAAGCCGGGCGCGGGTCCATCGGTCTGCGTGCAGACTTTGATATTGTCACGTCGGGCAATGGCGTGATTAAGGGCCACGATGTTGAACTTATCGCTCGTAATGGCCGCATTGGCACCAGCGACGGTGTGCTGCGCGTGGATACCGACGCGGCAAATGGCGGCAAACTGACGGCCAAGGCGGCGCGCGGCGACATCAATGTCGAGGAAACATCGGGTGATTTGATCGTCAACCGTATTGAAACGGTTGGGGATGTTTCGATCAAGGTTAGCGACGGTAGCCTGATTGACGGCAATACTGACGAAACCGAAGACACCGATACCGCCCAGCAGCTTCTCGATTTGTTTGACAGCCTGGATTTGATGGGCAGCGATGCAGACGCCAAAAAGGATGCGCAGGTCAAAGCCTATGAAACCGAGCAGAAATCGCTTTATGACGATTACTTCTCGATGCGGAACCTTAAAAGGGACGGTGATGGCAAATATGTCGCTGATGCGGCAAATGCCGACTTCACCTATACTGTAAGCGAGACTGAACGCGCCAGCCTGATTGATGCCGGTCTGGATGATGCAGGCATTCAGGCTTATGCCAACCATCAGACGGAACGGTATCAGGCCGCCTTCAAGAAATTTGGCGAGGTTTCCTATGATGCCGGGTTTACCTACACGGCAACGTCCGAAGAAATTGCTGCCGTAACTGATGGGTATAAATGGACGCAAAAGGAACTGACCAACCTTCTGCCATCCTTTGCCTTCAAGGAAACAACGGATACCACCACGGTGGTTGAAACCGCCAACATTTCGGCGCGCAATGTTTCGATTGATGTTTCGGGCAGTATGGGCAATTACAAGGGCGATATTGTCCTAGATTTGACCAAGTCGAACGCGCTGACTGATGACGTCAAGGTGGCGTTGGCTGCGGCGGAAAGTGACGATATTATTCGTGATGATGCCAAAAATACCCTGACCATCATCCAGCGCGAAGATTTCGATATCGACGCCAAGGGCACAACCACTATTAAGGCGGGTGGCGATATTTTCCTGGGCTCGGAAAAGGACATTAACGTCTTTAACGCCTCGGGTAAGGAAATCCGTGTCAAGGTTGCCGGTTCGATTACCGATGGCCGTGATGGCAATGCCGCCAACTTTGACGGCGACCGCATGATCTTTGAGGCGAGCGACGGTCATATTGGCACCGCCGATGCGCCCGTGATGATCAACCAGTCTGATGGAAGCCTGCTGACCGCGCGTGCGGCGGATGATATTTTCCTGCACGAAATCAGCGGCAATATTTATGTTGATGGCCTGTTCTCCAGCCATAACATCAATCTGACAGCCGATGATGGCAGTATTCTTGATGGTGCAAATGACGCGATCGCCGATGTGGTGGCGCAATCCGTTACGCTTGCCGCGTCCAAGGGTATTGGCAGCTCGGTTACTGGCGGGGGGCTTGATGTTGGCATCAACAGTGCAACTGGCAGTTTGACGTTGACCACCCAAGATGGTGCGGCCTATATTACCGGTCCTAACCGCTCCATCGCGCTTGGCATTGTCAATGTGAAGGGCGTGTTTGATATCAGTGCCGATAACGGCATTACGCTGCGCAATACCGTTAACAGCAACGGCAATGCACAAGCCTACCGTTCCGCAGGCGATATCGTCATGCTGGCGGCTGGTACCATGTCGTCTGGTGGGGGCAATATCGCCATTACCGCGACCGGCAGCAACTTCACCCAAAATGACGGCGCCTCGGTCAATGCCGGTGCCGGGACGATTACGGTTAAGGCAGGCGGGGACGTCACGCTGGCATCGCTTGTCACCAGCAATGGGACCGATACCGCTATTTCCGTGGATGCCGATGGACATATCATTGATGGCGGCGATACCAATGATGACATCAGCAGCAGCAACAGTACCGGCCTTGTTACCCTGATCTCGGACGAAGGCATTGGCCGTGCCAATGCGCTTGATACCAATGTCCGTCGTCTCTCTCTGGCCAATAGCGAAAGTGGCAAAATCCTGATTGAGGACAAGGGCAGTCTTGTTCTTGATAGCGTGGATATTGAAAGCGGCACGGCAAGCGAGATTACCGCGCAGGGCGATCTGACAATCGATCAGGATTTCACCTCGAACGGGACGATTGCGCTGACGGCAAAATCGGGCGGTTCGATCGCGATTAAAGGAAGTCTTGCCGGTCGCGGCACGCAAACCACGCTGGTTGCCGATAAAAATATCAGCATGGCGGCGGGCGGTGTTATCGACCTTGGCCCCTTGTCTCAGACGCTGACATTAACAGCAGCCAAGGCGGGGCAGAATGGCGGTTCAATCAGCCAGGCGGATGGGGCCGAAATCAAGGCCGGGATCAGCACCGTTACCTTGCTGGCCGATGGCGACATTGGTATTGCCCGCGTTGTCACAACAAACGCAACGTCTGATGCGATCAAAATCACCAGCGCGAATGGTGCAATTACCGATCGTGGCGATACCGGAATCGATATCGAAGCCAATGTCGCCGGTGCGGTTGTAACCTTGTCTGCGGCTAACGGTATTGGCGCGACAAATGCGCTTGAAACCAGCATTGATACAATTGATGCCACTAACACGACCGCTGGGGCGATCAAGCTTTCGGATGCGGCATCGCTCAAAGTTGGCACCCTCAGCCAGCAGGCCACCAATGGTGCGGTCGAGGTCGCAGCCGCTGGTTCGCTTGAGATTAGCAAAATCACCGGTCTTGATGCCGTCACGCTTAAAACCACCAGTGGCACCATTACCGACCAGGCGGCAGATAGCATCATTTCTGCGGCTCTTAATCTTGACGCTGGCGGCGATGTCGTTCTGCAGACCAAGGTCGAGACGCTGGATGATGTCAAAATCAGCAATGGTAAATTGCAGCTCGAAAATAGCGGTAATCTGACCATTAATCGCATTGCCCAGAATACTGCGCTTACGGCAGATTCCGGTATTTCCATTATCAATGATGGCAGTATTTCACTCGCCAGCGGCAAGGGCGGGATCACGGCGACATCGGGTGCGATTTATCTAAACGCACAGAATGGTAGTGACATCAAAATTGCCGACAATATCTCAACCGACGGTAGCAATATCGATCTGATCGCCAGCAATGATCTGCGTCTTGATGGCGCGCTGACCAGTGTTACGTCGCAAAATGCCGGTAATGTCACGCTGACCGCGCAGGACGGCGACATTCTCATGGCGTCGCAAACGCTGGTTGATGGTGGTACGGGCAAGGTGGACCTTACTGCCAATCACGATCTGACCATCGATCAGCTCAGCACTAGCGCAGGCAACATCACCGCCAGGGCTGATAATGGCAAAATTGTTATCAATAATGCCATTTCCGGCGGTGCTGCCATTTCGATCACCTCTGCCCTCAGCATCGGTTTTGAAACTGCTGCCGCCGATGTCTCCGCGACCGGCAATGGCGGTGTCTTGCTCTCGGCCCTTGCAGGCAATATCACGCAGGTTGATGGCTCCACCATTGATGGTGGTGCTGGTAGCGTTGGCCTCACCGCTCAGGCCGGCCTGATCCTTGATCAGGTGAAAACCACCGGCGCAGCAATCACGCTTATTGCCAAAACTGGCTCGGTGACGGCAAAAGACTTCATCACGACCAGTAATGCCAAAATCGGCATTACGGCTGAACAGAATGTTGGCCTTGACACTGCCGAAGCCGATGTCCAGTCCTCTGGCAACGGCGAAGTGGAAATCATCGCGACTGCCGGTAACATTACCCAGGTCGATGGCTCCACCATTGATGGCGGCAGCGACAGGGTAACACTGACGGCGGGTGAAAGCCTGACACTCGATCAGGTTCAAACCACTGGCGCGGATATCGCGATTACCGCGCAGAATGGCTCGGTGACAGCGAAAGACTTCATCACGACCAGCGGTGCGAAGATTGGCATCACGGCGGCGCAGAATGTTGGCTTTGACAATGAAGAAGCTGACATTGTCTCGACGGGTAGCGGCGAAATTGAAATCATCGCGACTACTGGGAATATCACCCAGGCGGATGGTTCGACCATCGACGGTGGTAGCGACAAAGTCACGCTGACGGCTGGTAATGGCCTGACGCTGGATCAGGTTCAAACCTCGGGCGCGGATATTGCCATCACCGCCCAGAATGGCTCGGTGACGGCGAAGGACTTCATCACGACCAGCAACGGCAATATCGGCATTACGGCGGCACAGAATGTGACGCTGTTTAACGGAGAAGCTGATGTAACCTCGACCGGTTCGGGTGATGTGACCATTACAGCCACGACGGGTGATTTGTATCAGGAAGATGACAGCACCATTGATGGCGGCACCGGCAAAGTCACCCTGACAGCTGGCAATAAAGTAACGCTGGATCAGGTTCAGACCTCAGGCGCTGCTATCAGGATCACGGCACAGGCAGGTGATGTTGTTGCCAATGACTTCATCAAAACATCCGATGCGGCGATTGAAATCACCGGTGATAATAATGTCTCCTTCATCAACGATTTGTCGGATGTCACCTCGATCAATACCGGTGCCGTGACGATCATCGCAACGAAGGGCGACATTACCCAGGCCGACGGCTCGACCATTGATGGCGGCACCGGCAAAATCACCCTGACTGCGGGCAAGAAAGTCACTCTCGATCAAGTTCAGACTTCAGCCGCAGCTATCAAGATTACGGCGCAAGCGGGTGATGTTGTCGCGAATGACCTCATCATGACGTCTGATGCCGCGATTGATATCACCGGCGATAATGATGTCTCCTTTAGCAATGATCTGTCCGACGTCATGTCGAGCGGTACGGGAGCGGTTACCATCATTGCGACCAAGGGCGACATCACCCAGGCCGATGAATCAACCATCGATGGCGGTAGTGACAATGTCACGTTGACCGCTGGTAATGGCCTGACACTGGATCAGGTCATGACCACCGAGGCCGATATCATCCTCACAGCTCAAACCGGTTCAATCACTGCGAAAGACTTCATCACGACCAGCAACGGCAATATCGGTATTACTGCTGCGCAAAATGTGACGTTGTTTAACGGTGAGGCCGATGTGACGTCGACCGGGTCGGGTGATGTGACCATCACCGCGACGGCGGGTGATCTTTATCAGGAAGATGAAAGCACCATTGATGGCGGTACGGCCAAAGTTACTCTGACGGCAGGCAACAAAGTCACGCTTGATCAGGTCCAGACGACGACTGCTGTGATCAAGGTGGCGGCACAAGGCGGTGACGTTGTTGCCAATGATTTCATCAAAACGTCGGATGCCGCGATTGAGATCACCGGCGACAATGATGTGTCTTTCACCAACGGTCTGTCCGACGTCACGTCGTCGGGCAAAGGTGCGGTTACCATCATCGCAACGAAGGGCGATATTACCCAGGCCAATGGCTCCACCATCGACGGCGGTAGCGACAAGGTGACGCTGACAGCGGGTGATAGTCTGACGCTGGATCAGGTTAGAACCAGCGGTGCGGATATTGCGATTACTGCCAAAACTGGCTCGGTGACGGCTAAAGACTTCATTACAACCAGTGGTGCCAAGATTGGCATTACAGCGGCACAGAACGTTGCCTTTGACAATGACGAAGCTGATGTTCTGTCCTCCGGTTCTGGCGAAATCGAAATCATCGCGACTGCTGGTAATATCACCCAGGCCAATGGCTCAACCATCGACGGCGGCAGCGGCAAGGTGACGCTAACCGCCGGTAGCAGCCAGACACTGGATCAGGTCAAAACCTCTGGCGCAGATATCGCGATTACCGCGCAGAATGGCTCGGTCACGGCGAAAGACTTCATCACGACCAGCAAAGCCAATATCGGTATTATCGCCGCGCAGAATGTGACGCTGTTTAATGGTGAAGCCGATGTAACCTCGACCGGGTCGGGTGATGTGACCATCACCGCGACGGCGGGTGATCTTTATCAGGAAGATGAAAGCACCATTGATGGTGGCACGGGCAAAGTCACGCTGACGGCGGGCAAGAAAGTCACGCTCGATCAGGTTCAGACGACGGCTGCTGCTATCAAGATCACGGCGCAAGCGGGTGATGTTGTTGCCAATGATTTCATCAAAACGTCGGATGCCGCGATTGAGATCACCGGCGACAATGATGTGTCTTTCACCAACGGTCTGTCCGACGTCACGTCGTCGGGCAAAGGTGCGGTTACCATCATCGCAACGAAGGGCGATATTACCCAGGCCAATGGCTCCACCATCGACGGCGGTAGCGACAAGGTGACGCTGACAGCGGGTGATAGTCAGACGCTGGATCAGGTTAGAACCAGCGGTGCGGATATTGCGATTACTGCCAAAACTGGCTCGGTGACGGCTAAAGACTTCATTACAACCAGTGGTGCCAAGATTGGCATTACAGCGGCACAGAACGTTGCCTTTGACAATGACGAAGCTGATGTTCTGTCCTCCGGTTCTGGCGAAATCGAAATCATCGCGACTGCTGGTAATATCACCCAGGCCAATGGCTCAACCATCGACGGCGGCAGCGGCAAGGTGACGCTAACCGCCGGTAGCAGCCAGACACTGGATCAGGTCAAAACCTCTGGCGCAGATATCGCGATTACCGCGCAGAATGGCTCGGTCACGGCGAAAGACTTCATCACGACCAGCAAAGCCAATATCGGTATTATCGCCGCGCAGAATGTGACGCTGTTTAATGGTGAAGCCGATGTAACCTCGACCGGG
>NZ_KV880644.1 GCF_001907695.1 Thalassospira sp. TSL5-1 | reverse complement strand
CACGAAGAACCATCCGGATCGCCCTTGTGGCGGGCTTTTTAATGCCTGCTACGTGGGGCCTGTATGAGTTGAGAGACTGTTCCAGACAAGCAAAGCATCGCTTCTTACGCGCATTATGGGTTCACAAGAGGCAGTTATCTCATCTCCTGTGTTACTGCTTCTATTCTGCCAGATGAAAAACATTACATCAGGATGTTTGAGCTCACCTGAATAGGAGCGCGCATGAATGTATGATGGCTGATTGTGTGGCGGTACAGTGCGGCTGTAGTGCATCCCAGCAGGCCTGGTTATGATGGATAAGCGATACGACAGAACTATCTCTGTATGCGTCAGAGCGCTTTGAGGCGTTATTAAATCATAATCACACTGACAAACATCCTTACCCTGCACGGGCACAATGTTACATGGCGGAGACGGCGATGGTGTTGTTGACGGTGTCTCTTCTCTCTCTGGCGGAGTAGGGAGTTCATGTTTGTGTGTGTGGGGGGGGGCGTAAAAGTCTGTCTGGCGGGTATTAAAAAAGGCTGCCGGGGAGGGCAGCCTTTTTGGGGTAGCACGCTGTATCGAGCAATCAGGCGGCCTGGTCGGCAAGAGCACGGGCCATTTGGCTGAGTGCTTCCTGATGTTTTTCGTGTTTGATGCTGGCGAAGTTACGGGCCAGTTCAAGGCACATGCGCTGACGTGCGTTCAGTTCGGTTTCCTGATTGCCTTCCAGCCCTTCATAGAAGTAGCTGACAGGCACGCCAAGAACCTGCGAGATCTCATAAAGACGCCCGGCAGAAATGCGGTTAATGCCGCGTTCGTATTTATGAGCCTGCTGATAGGTGACACCGATCAGGTCCGCCATCTGCTGCTGGCTGAAGCCGAGCATGATGCGGCGTTCGCGAATGCGTTGACCGACATAACGATCGGTATCGGTCGCACGATTGGCACGTTTGGGTTCTTCGTTGGGGGAAATTGCATTCATTGCATTGTTATCCGTTATCAACCGCCAGTTATAAAGGTTCCCACCCCGGTCGTTGTTTGGCGTCATAAATGCACCATCCTGCCATATCTGTCAGTCTTGATTTAACGAGGATTCTGATCTGGCAGGAGTCTGACTGGGAGTCAGATATCGTTCTCAACGAACCGAAGGAAGCTAGGTATATAGGTCAATTGGCGTGTCGTTGTCTAGTCCGATGGGCGAAAAAAACACGGAGGCTTCTGACCCATAGGGTGTGAAAAATGCTGCATAGCTGACATGCGCCTTTTGAATGATCGCAGGTTGCGTTGAGATTTCGGCGGGCAATAATTGACCCAAAAGTTGCGCCAGAAAGGCGCTGCTGCCACCCGGGAAATGATAGTCTAACCACGGCCCTCCGCCTTGATTTATCGCCAGATTTTTATGCGGCGCTGCAGCATGCTCAACCCGGATTCCGCGCGCGCCATGTGTGCCGGCACTGCCGGTTGCAAGAGGGCGAATAGCGGAGGCAAGAGGAGCGGAAAGAGCCATTTTTTTATCTTGTCTTGCAGGTTTAAATCACAATTTTTTGAAGCCTTTGAGTTGCGCATTCCTTTGTTTTTAATGTCGATCAGGATGGTTTTGCGCAAAATCCTGTTTTTCATCTGCAAATTTTGCCCGCGTCGCGCCTCTGCAAAGGAGAATTTCGCGCAGGCAGGGCAAATTTTGCCGGTCGAATCGCCGGATCTTGATCAATCGCCATTTAAGGGAAAATCTATGCAGGATTAATGCCGAATGAGATTGGGCATTGCCGGAGTACGGCAGGGGTGATGGGCACAGCAAAATAAAGCCCCGGGGACGGTGAACCGGCTCCGGGGCTGTTTGATCGCCTTATAACAACTGAACGGGCGGTAACGTTAAAGGGCGCGTCCGTTTGTTGATGGTCTGTTTATTTGCGGTTTTTGTTTTCAACTAGGCTGTTAAGCTGTGCTTGCATGGCTTCAAGCTGGGATTTTAATTCATCAAGGGAGGCATCGCGCTTGGCCGCATCGGGCGCGGTTGGGCGGGGCGTGCCACTTGGCGCGGTACCGTTATTTTGCGCGCGTTCCTGTTCCTTGGCCAGGAAGGGCGAGAACATTTTCATGGTCTGTTCAAACAGGGCCATATTCTGTTTGTTCATTTCCTCGAACTGGCCAAAGGGGAACATGCCGTGCATGGTATCCTGCATGTAATCGCGCATCTGTTCCTGATTATGGGCAAACGAGCGCATGGCCTGTTCAAGATAGCTGGGCAGCAGGCCTTGCAGGCTGTCACCATAAAAGCCGATCAATTGACGCAGGAAGCTGATGGGCAGAAGGTTCTGACCCTTGTTTTCTTCCTCGACAATGATTTGGGTCAGGACAGGGCGGGTGATGTCATCGCCGGTTTTGGCATCGTAAACGACAAAATCGGTATTGTCCTTGACCATCTGGGCCAGATGATCAAGCGTGACATATGAACTGGTCGCGGTGTTATAGAGGCGCCGATTGGCATATTTCTTAATGACAACGCGATCCGGATCATTGGTGTTTTTCGTGGTCATGGCGTGTTCCCTGCTTCCCTGTTGCCCCGACGTGCGGTTTGCAAACCGGCTTTTTGTCGTGATCGTCTATGCGCACAATATGTCTTGTGGCGCAGCATATTGCCTGCTGCAATTGCTAATGCCAATTGCAAGAGTGCCGCTTAATTGCAAACCTGTCCAGTATTCAACGTTGCGTGCGTTGCAAAAGAGGGTGTGTTTTTATCGTGTTGCCGCGCAAAACGGGATTTGATTTTCTCTCAACCGGTATCGTCCTATAGTGGAAACCGGTGAAAAGACGTGCAGCGACACCGCGCAGGATGAAACGGGGTTGGGAAAAGGCCATGACGGATCAGCGCAAGAGCAAAGGGACGGGTCCGCACAGCCGAAAAACGGCAGCATCGGCCAAACAAGGTAAAACATCGCGCAAACGTCGGGCTGCAAAGCAGGCCATCAGTGATCAGGCCACACAGCCAGGGCAAATAGATCCTGCATTAACGGATCCGGCATCGACGCACAGCACCAGGGCTGATCCGCTTGAAAATGCAGCAGATCAGAGCGCGGCACGTGCGGAGAAGAAGACCAAGACCAAGACAGATCAAGGGGCAACAGTGCCCGAGGAACCGACTGACCCTGATGAATTGGCAGAACGGTTTTTGGATTTATGGCGTGTCCAGGCCGCTGCGACAGCCGGGGGCAGTGATGCCGCCAGTGCAATTGGCCGGTTATATGCCGGTTTGGGGGCGGATACATCCCGCCTTGCCGAGGGGTTTGAGGCCTGGGGTCGATTGATCGGACAATTGGCAACCGGGCAGGCACCGGTACAAAATCCGTTTGCGCCTGGGGCGGGAACGGCAACAAGCGAGGCGGAAAATAAAGCGACGGCCAATTCTGGCGCGACGACTCCGTTTGGGCCAAATTTAACGGCGATGAAAATACCTCTGGCGTTTGATCCGGCTGCAATGATGCAACAATTTTCCGCGCCGTTTTTAAAACCCGCGCCCGGTTCGCGTCCTGCCAAATCTGATACTGCCAAGGCCAATCGCGCTGCCCGGACTGGGAATGTAAAAAGTAGTCCGGCAATAGACGAAGATTCAGGGGAGCCCGCCGGATCAGAAGCAACATCGCATCGGGATGAAAAGCCGGATCATTCGGGCCAAAGCGGTGTGGCGCAGACCGGGCCTGCTACTTCTTCTGGTTCTTCTGCCCGCTCTGATCCTGCAGGTTCCTTTGGGGCGCTTGGTGATGCAAAGACAGAGACAGAGACAGAGACAGAGACAGAGACAGAGACAGACTTAAGCTTGGATGGAAACATCGCCCGGACCGGGGCGGCATATGATCACAACGGGGCGAAAGCCAGCACTGGGGACGAGAATGGGCGAGAACGACAAAAGCCAGGCCAAAACACAGATCCGTCGCGCGGGGCCTCGACCGCTGGCCATGCACCTGGCGGTCGAGATGACGAGTTGGCTGAGCTCGCGCGCCGCATTGCCGCTCTTTCGGAAACAATTGATGCCTTGGAAGCCGGAATTGACGATGGCGGCCGAGAGCCTGCGTCAGGAGATGAGCCCGCATAGCAATGATGTGATGGGCCAGGCGGTTGACCGGGCGGCTTTTGCCCAGCATTCCGCCCTGCAGGATGGCATTCGCCGGTATCAGGCCCATCCCTATCAGCGCGGGGCGGATGATATGCCCGTGATCTGGCAGGAAGGGGCCAGCCGGATTTATGATTATGGTGCCCCGGCCCGGCAAAGCCCCAAAGGGGCTATTTTGCTGGTGCCATCACTGGTTAATCGCGGTTACATCCTGGACTTGAATCGCAAAAGGAGTTTTGCCCGGTTTTTGGCAGCACAGGGGTATCGACCACTCTTGCTTGACTGGGGTTATCCCGGTGCGGACGAGCGGGACTTTGGCTTGGATGATTTTATTGCCGGGCGGCTGGTGATGGCCCTGCAGGATATGGCGGAGCTCAATGGCAGGCCGTTACTGATGGTAGGGTATTGCATGGGCGGGGTGCTGGCAATGGCAGCCTGCCTTTTGGACCCCGCCCAGGTATCCAGGCTGGTTTTGCTGGCAACGCCGTGGGATTTTATGGCGGCCGGGCCTACCCAGGCCCGGATTGCCGCAGCCTTCGCACCGACCCTGCCGCATATGCTTTCGGTGCATGACGAATTGCCGGTCGATGTGTTGCAAACCCTGTTTGCCAGCTTGGATCCCTTTATGATTGGCGAGAAGTTTCGCCGTTTTGCTGCAATGGACCCGCAATCTGCACGGGCAGAAGATTTTGTCGCCCTTGAAGACTGGCTGAATGACGGTGTGCCGTTAACGCGCAATGTGGCCGTTGATTGCCTGATTGGCTGGTATGTGGAAAACCGTCCGGCTAAGGGGCAGTGGGCGATTGATGATATTGTGATCAATCCGGCAGATATCACTTGCCCAACATTGGCCGTGATCCCGGCAAATGACCGTATCGTGCCGCCCGAAAGCGCGCTGGCCCTGTATGACAAAATCGATGCCAATATTCGTACTGCCCACCGACCGGCAGCGGGGCATATCGGCATGATGGTCGGTTCACGGGCGCAATCTTCGACCTGGCAGCCTGTGGTGGATTGGCTGGCAGAAAGCTAGGTGGCGTTAGTCGGCTCCTTGCGTTTGCTGGTCAAACGAATGGGCGGGCGCGGCCTGCCAGCGGCGCGTCAGGCGGGCCAGCAGGATCATGATGATCAGGGTCAGCCCCACCCGGCCGACCAGAACCACCCAGATATTCGCCCCCAGGGCCAGCATGATGACGGTATCCTCGATCAGGGAATGTGACAGTGACAGCCAGGAAAGCGACAGAAACAGGGTGCGCGGCGGAAAGTTCTTTTGTCGGGCTTCGTCAATGATCAGCGCGCCGCCATAGGTGAGGCCCAGCAATATCCCGATGGTGGTGACGGGGGCAGCATCCCGCGACAGGCCGGAAATACGCAAAACCGGCAAAAGGGCCGTCGTAAAGCGATCGGTGATGCCGGTTTTTTCCAGAATATCGAGCAAAACCAGAAGCCCGGCAATGATGGCAAAGCTGGCAACCAGCGAATAAAATGTACCTTCCACCCAGGTGAACCACCCGGCCCAGCCGGTTTGGCGGACCGCATCGCTGCTGTTGGCGGCCATCCAGGACAGATCGATTTTTTCGGCAAGAAAGCCGGTATGGCGGCTGATCCAGGTGATGAAGGCGGCGTAAAACAGGGCGGTAAAAATACGCAAGGCTGCCGTTGCCCAAAAACTGGCCCCGGCCTTTTTCACCACGGCCTGCTCGACGGGGATGCCATGCGCAAACAGCATCATGGCGCAAAGGGCACTGAGTTGAGCCGATGTCATATCGAGATGCGGAGCCAGCCCGGCAATCACGGCAACCGCACCGTAAATATTGATGAAAAGGCAACTCGCCCAAATCAGCCCGGCTTCTGGCGGCATGCCAATGAGCGACATGATCGGGGTTAAGATACCCGATGCCATCTCGACAAGGCCCAATTCGTCGGCAACACGCACGGCCAGCATGATGGGCACCATCACCTTTGCCAGTGTAATGAAAAGGCGGCGTGCGCGGGTAAAAAGCGAGTTCAGATAGGGCGGCATGAAAGGTCCCATCGGTAGAGAGGTGGTTGCGTTTCAGGAACATGCAACGGCCAGCCCGGCCTGGGGCTGGTGCGTTGCGATTTTTGTTTTTCGTGTGCCAGATTATCGGGAAATTCTGTTTTTGGGCGGCGTTTTAAGGCGTTATATTGCATTATTTCAGCGTATTTTTGTTGAAATGCGCTGAAATGGTGTAACTTGGGGCGGGCGGTATCATCAAGGGAGGCCGGGATGGAGCTTGATCAGATTGACGTTCGTATTTTGCGACAATTGCAGGCCGATGCGGACATATCCACCCACAAGCTGGCGGACATGGTGGGGCTTTCGCCCTCTGCCTGTTTGCGCCGGGTGACGAAACTGCGCCGGGACGGGGTGATTGCGCGCACGGTGGCGATTATTGACCCCGCACTGGTGGGGCGACCGTTAAGTGCGGTGATCACCCTGGAATTTGCCCGGCACGGGCCGCAGCATCGCCAGGAATTTATCGAAAAAGTGCACAAGCTTTCGGCGGTGCGGCAATGTTTTATGGTGACGGGCGAAGTGTCCTGCGTGCTGACATTATATATGCGCGACATGGATGAATATCTGGCCCTGAGTGACGAGCTGTTTAACGCTGATCCGAATATCGAATGGTTTCGGACCTATATCGCGGTTCAAACGGTAAAGGATGATCCGGGAGTAGCGTTTTGACCTTTGGCTGCTTATCTCGCTTACAGGCTCCCGGATGGCACTGGATGGCAAAAGAGTGGGAGCGGATAGCATTGCGCCCTGTACTAAAGAGTCATGTATCAATGCTTGGCTTTTCACTGTAGCGCGATAAGATCAGAAACTGGTTCGATCGACTAAGCGAACGGGCCGGAGGTAAACGCAAAACAAATGTTTCGGAGGGTTTGATGACCGAGGTCGTAATTGTTGGTGCCGCACGCACACCAATTGGTGCATTCAATGGCACGCTTTCTGGTACCCCTGCGCACGAGCTGGGAACCATCGCGATCAAGGCGGCCCTGGAGCGCGCGGGCGTTGAAGCCGATGCCGTGGACGAAGTCATTTTGGGGCAGGTTTTGACTGCCGGTGAAGGCCAGAACCCGGCCCGCCAGGCCGCACTGGGGGCCGGTGTTTCCGAAGGGGCAACCGCCTTTTTGATCAATCAGGTTTGTGGGTCGGGCCTGCGGACCGTGGCATTGGCGGCCCAGCAGATCATGGCGGGTGATGCCACCATTGTTGTCGCGGGCGGCCAGGAAAATATGAGCCTTTCGGGCCATGTGGCGCATTTGCGCGATGGTCATAAAATGGGCGATGTCAAATTCATCGACACCATGATCAAGGACGGCCTGTGGTGCGCCTTTAACGGGTATCACATGGGCAATACCGCCGAAAACGTTGCCTCGAAATGGGATATCAGCCGCGAAGAGCAGGATGCCTTTGCCGTTGCCTCGCAAAACAAGGCCGAAGCCGCACAGAAATCAGGCCGCTTTGCCGATGAAATCGCGCCTGTCACCATTAAGCACCGCAAGGGTGAAACCGTTTTTGATGTCGATGAATATCCGCGTCATGGTGCATCGGTTGAAGCGATGGCAAAGCTGCGCCCGGCCTTTGACAAGGAAGGCACGGTAACGGCTGGTAACGCATCGGGCATTAATGACGGGGCTGCTGCCCTGGTTTTGATGTCGGCCGAGGAAGCCAAACGGCGCGGTTTGACCCCGCTTGCGAAAATCAAAAGCTGGGCCACGGCAGGTGTTGACCCGTCGATCATGGGCAGCGGGCCGATCCCGGCATCGCGCAAGGCGCTGGAAAAGGCAGGCTGGAGCGCATCTGACCTTGACCTGATTGAAGCAAACGAAGCCTTTGCCGCCCAGGCCATTGCCGTGAACCGCGACATGGGCTGGGATACCGATAAGGTAAACGTGAATGGCGGCGCCATCGCCCTGGGCCATCCGATTGGCGCATCGGGCGCGCGCGTGTTTGTGACATTGCTGCACGAAATGCAGAAACGCGATGCCAAAAAGGGCCTTGCGACCCTGTGCATCGGCGGCGGGATGGGTATTGCCCTGTGTGTTGAACGATAAATGATAGGGGGCGGGATGGGGCGCATACCCTGTTTCGCCCCGCATTGCGAAAGGCGCCATAAAAGGAAAACAAGCCTGGCGCGATTGGGCCAGTAGGGTGTTGCTGGTTTTTGGGGTTTCATCCCCTGATTGAAATCAAGGATCAATTTTATCTTTAAGATTAAGGTGAAAGCATCCTGATTCGACAGAGGAACCCGGTAAGGACGCGGTTCTGTATAAACAGGATCGATTTTAGAAACTGTTTCTAGGGAGGTCTGCAATGACCCAGATTGCACTGGTTACTGGTGGTACCCGTGGTATCGGCAAGGCGATCAGCCTTGCACTTAAAAATGCGGGTTTCAGTGTGGCGGCAAACTATGCCGGAAATGATGACGCCGCCCGTAAATTTAGCGAAGAAACGGGTATTGCGACCTTTAAATGGAGTGTAGCGGACCCCGAAGCCTGTGCCCAGGGTATTAAGCAGGTGGAGTCTGAACTGGGACAGGTAGATGTGCTGGTCAATAATGCCGGGATCACGCGCGATGGCTTTATGCACAAAATGTCGGTTGATGGTTGGCAGGCCGTCATTGAAACCAATCTGAGTTCGCTTTTTTATATGACCCAGCCCGTGCTGGACAGCATGCGTTCACGCGGTTATGGCCGGGTGATTAACATTTCCTCGATCAACGGGCAGGCCGGGCAAATGGGCCAGACCAACTATTCGGCAGCGAAGGCCGGTGTGCATGGCTTTACCAAGGCCCTGGCACAGGAAGTGGCGCGCAAGGGCATTACGGTCAACACCATTGCGCCGGGTTACATCAATACCGACATGGTGGCGGCCGTGCCTGAAAAGGTGCTGGAAGGCATTATTGCCAAAATTCCCGTTGGGCGCCTTGGCGAGGCCGATGAAATTGCCCAGGCCGTGCTGTATCTGTCCGGGCCGAATTCGGGCTTTATTACCGGGTCTTGCCTGTCCATCAATGGCGGGCAGCATATGGGGTAATGGTTCCATCCTGTGGTCCCGTAACACCGCCAGATGATTTGTTTTGATATCGGCAACACCCCGGCATGTCCGGGGTGTTGTTGTTTGTGCAGTTGGATGCGGCGGGGTGGGGGATTGTGGAACAAGTGCGGTGTGCCCGTCGTTATGCTGATTATCCAGAATTCCGGCATCAAAGCAGGCGGGCGGCCATAATGAGTAAAAAGGCACGATTTTATTTGCGCGGCGCTTCTTTGAGTGCATCGGAAAAACAGACCGAAAAGCAGATGGAAGACCAGGCATCAGGCACGGCCATGAGTACGTTAAGCGCGCATCGCATGGTAACGGTTTCGATTATCGGTCTGTTTGTTATTTCGGTGTGCGGCGTTTTGTATTTTGCCCAAAGCCTGTTATTGCCGGTGGTGCTGGCCGGGTTGTTTTCTCTGATTTTATCGCCGGTTGTACGCTGGTTTTTCCGCCGTGGTATTCCCGAACCGGTGACGGCCTTTGTGCTGGTTTTTTCCATGACCGCCAGTGTTTTTGCCGGGGGGTATTGGCTGAGCGCGCCGATTTCGCACTGGATTGATGATGCCCCGCGCATTGAAAAACGGTTGCAGCTTAAGCTTGCTGAAATGGCCGGGACGATTGAAAATATTCAGGAAGCCCAGCGCAAGGTTGAAAAGGCAACCCGGCAGGATCCCAAGTCCAATGTGCAGGAAGTTGTGGTGAAGGAACCCAACCTTCTCAATCAGGCTGCTCAGGGCGCGCCGGAAATTTTTGGCGGTATTGGACTTACAATCGTATTATTGCTTCTGATGCTGGCATCTGGCGATATGTTTTACGAAAAACTGATCAAGGCCCTGCCGACATTCAAGGATAAAAAGCGCGGTCTGCGCATTGCCAAGGATATTGAACGCGAAATTTCGCGCTATTTGCTGACGGTGTTTGTCATCAATGTTTGCCTGGGCATATGTGTGGCGGTGGGCCTGTCCTTTACCGATATGCCCAACCCGGTCTTGTGGGGGCTGGCGGCAGCCCTGCTGAATTTTGTGCCCTATCTGGGCGCGCTGGTGGGGATTGGCATTGTTGCTGTTGTGTCGCTGGTGTCCCTGCCGACCCTGGGGGCGGCATTGGTGCCGCCGGCCATTTATATGGCCTGTACTGCCATTGAAGGGCAGCTTGTGACACCTTCGCTGGTCGGGCGGCGCTTGCAGATCAATTCGGTGGCGGTGTTTCTGGCAATTGCCTTTTGGGGCTGGATGTGGGGTGCTGTTGGCATTTTTATTGCCGTGCCGGTGCTGATCATCATCAAGGTTTTGTCGCATCATGTAGACGGGCTGGGAGGATTAAGTGAATTTCTCGGCGCGCGTGAAAAACACTTACCTGCCGAAAGCGCTTGATTGCGCGTTGCCCGTTCGTTTTGCAACTGGACAGGACAGCGGGCACCATGCCAATAATTTCCTGTCACAGATGTGAAATGGGGCAGAGATGAAATTTGCATTTATTCCGGTGCAGGAACGCGGGCAGGTTGACCGCCTGCTTGAAAATGTGGCCCGTCGCCTGATTGCCGAGGGCGCCAACCTTGCCGGTGTCGTGCAAGTGAATGCCGAACGTGAAGGGGCCCGGCATTGTGACATGCTGGTGCAGGTTCTGCCCAATGGGGCGCAATTTGATATTTCCCAGAAACTGGGCAATGAATCCCGGGGCTGCCGCCTTGATGTTGCCGCACTGGAAGAGGCGGTTGCTGCGGTCGGGGTCTCGTTGGAAAACCGCCCGGATATTGACTTGCTGGTGATTAACAAATTTGGCAAGCATGAAGCCCAGGGTCGCGGATTTCGTGATTTGATCGCCCAAATGCTGATGCGGGATGTGCCGGTTCTTTTGGGGGTAAATCCGTTAAACCGGGCGGCATTTGATGCCTTTTCCGGCGGGGAAGCCACCGAACTCGCCGCAGATGAAGACAGCATTTATTTCTGGTGCAACGAATATCGTTTGCAGGCGGTTTAGAGCACGTCGCGTTTAATCTGTGACATTTTGTTTGTTTTGGCGAACCGTTTGGCAAGGCACAGCGTGCAGAGCGATGCGGCGCATCGGTCAAACGGTGTAACGCCGCGAAACGTCGCCAAAATCAAACCCTTCGGGCCGAGACAGTCTTCCGCCCCACTGCGTCAGAAGACTGTCTCCGGCAAAATGGTGCAGATTAAACGCGACGTGCTCTAACGCAGCTTTTCGGGCAGATTTCCAGGCAGGGTCTTTTCAAACCGGGCAATATCTTCGCACTGGTTGATATTGGCAAAAAGCAGGTCGGCCATTGTGGCGTCATCTGGCACGGGAAACTCGATGGTGCGGGCGTTTCCCGCCATCAGGGCCTGGCGCACGCGGCGTTGGTCCTGTGCCAGCAGGGCGAAGATTGCCGGGGCCATGTCCCGGTGCCAAAGCGAGGCCAGATAATGGTCGCGACCGCAATAACGGGCATGGGCGGCAAGAACCCGGTTCTGTGTGGCGGGCGTTGCGTTATCATTTAGTTGGCAAATGGCCCGATGCAGTATTGCTGGAAGGCCTGCTGGCACAATAGGGCAATCAACGGCATAAACCGCCAGCCAGTTGCTGCCATTGGGCAAGTGTTTTAATCCTGCCAGGATACCTCCCAGTGGCCCCAGCCCCGCATGGGGGTGGTCGGCAATTACCGGGCAGCCCCATGCAGCATATTTTTGCGGGTCTTCGTTACTGGCAATCAGGACATGGGGACAATCGCGCCGGGCATTGGAGAGCGCATAATCCACAAGTGGTCGTGGCCCGAGCATGCGAAAAGGTTTGTTGCCGCCCATGCGTGTGCCCGCCCCACCCGCCAGTACAAGGCCAGTAAAAACGGGCGAAATATTCGGGGCGATTTGGGGGGGCATGGAATGCGGCATGGTTGGGATATTTCACGATTATTCACGATTATTATAGTGTGGCTGGGCAGAGTGATCCCCGATGGCAGACATAAATTATTTTGCCTGCGCCCGGCGGCTTTCTTCCCAGTCCAGCAGGGCACGCAATCCATCCTGCAGCGAAATATTGGCAACATGGCCGATATCATGATGCAGGCGGGACGGGTCGCCGCTGGATCGCAGGATATCGCCCTGGCGGGCAGGATGAAAGGCCGGTTCATTGCTGCGCCCGGCAAGGCGGATGATTTCGTGGGCAAGGTCGAGAATGGAAACTTCCTGCCCGCGGCAGACATTGGCCGTTATGAAGCAGCCCTTGGCTGTGCTTTGCAAATACGCCATTGCCTGATGCAATGCGGTTGCGACATCGGCCACAAATACAAAGTCGCGGGTTTGTTCGCCGGTGCCGTAAATGTGCAATTGCTGATCCGACAGGGCCTGGTTGGCGAAAATCGAAATCACGCCGCTATAGGGTGAAGATGGGTCCTGGCGCGGGCCATAAACATTGAAAAACCGCAACCCGGCAAAACGCATGTCATAAGCCGATGCCGCCAAACCGGCATGAACCTCGTTTGCCAGTTTGTCGGCACCGTAAAAGGAAATGGGCCGGGGTGTTTCGGTTTCCGGAAGCGGAATGGCGGTGTTATCGCCATATATTGCCGCTGAAGATGCAAATACGATGGGGATTTTTCCGGCGTTTTTTGCGGCTTCAAAAACAGTCACCGCCCCTTGAGAATTGACCTGATGCGTTTGTGCCCAGCATTCGATGCTTTTTTGTACCGATGCCACTGCGGCCAGGTGAAAAACACCGTCGCATCCCGCCATGCTGTCGCGGACGGCATCGGGGTCACAGATGCTGCCGATCATAAGCTCGGCTTCTTTGGCAAGGTTATCGCGGTGGCCGGTAGAAAGATCATCGAGAACACGCACCTTGTCGCCATTGGCCAGTAACCTGTCAGCGAGATGAGAGCCAATAAACCCTGCGCCGCCGGTAATTAGGTATGTTGCCATCGCGGCCCCCTGGTATGACTGTGATCCCGATTAGGCTAGTTTAACACGTTAATAGACGGAATTTGCATGCTGTTTGGCGATTTTACGTGATAAAGCATTGGAGGTTTTCAAGAATTAAACGTATCCTTGGGTATAAGAAAAGCCGGACGGGACGGACGACCGGAACCAGAAATGCAGGGTTTGAAAAGTGACGCCTGAGACCTTGAAAGCAGATATTCCCCGCGCGGATCGGGACAAGACCAGGCTGAACAAGAACAAACGCCTGTTCATTGGGGCGTTTCTGGTTCTGATTGCGGGGTTTCTAATCGGCTTTAACATTTATGTGCGAGTCGAGCTTGATGCCCAGGCCAAGCGAACGGCGTTTTCCGACCTGAATGCTATGCTCAAGAGTTATTCTGACCAGTTCGAGCAGCGCACCCGCTTGTCGGCAGCTGTGTTGGACGGTTTGGCCGATAAAATTGGCAGTGGGCAGTTTTCCCAACGTGAAGGGTATATATTGTTGCGCCAGGCCGCCGAGAGCCTGGAGCTGATCCGGGTGTTAGGTGTTGCGGACAAAGAGGGCAACCTTGTTTTGTCGTCGCGCAGCCCGGTACCGCCTGCGGTGAATGTAAAAGACAATCCCAACATCGCCTATTTCCTGAAGGGTGGAGAGGAGCCCTGGTATTTTGACGGTCCGACCAAAAGCCGGGTTGACGGCCAGTGGCAGGTTCTGGTTTCGGCGCCGGTTTTTGATACCAATGGTAATTTTAGCGGCGTTATTGGTGCGGTAATTGATCCAAAGGCGATCCTGGAGCCGCTGCATCGGGTGATGCTGCCCGATGACGGTCTTGTCTTGATGAATGACCGGGGCGAACTGATTGGCAAAATTCCGTTTGCAGCCAATGGCACGGGGCAACCTGCTACCTATAATGACCTTGGATCGCATAGCGTTGTCGCCAATTCCATTGTTTCCGATATCCGCAAGGATGGGGATGGTAATCTTTTGATGGTTTCGGCCCGTCCGGTTTTGGGGGGCAAGGTCAGCGTTGTTTTGACGCGGCCGTTAGAACTGGCCCTGAAAGGCTGGAAGCTGTTTGAGCTGGCCGCCCTGATTGGCTCGATTGTGCTGTTCTTGCTGGCTGTTTTGGGGTGTATGGCCTTTGTTTATTACGACATTTTGCAAAAGCGCAATTTTGACGAACTTTCGCGCCTGAATGCTAAAATTCGCGAGGAAGCGGCAAAGGTTGAAGAACTGGCGCTGGTTAAAACCAATTTCCTGGCGAATATGAGCCATGAAATCAGAACGCCGATGAATGCGATTATCGGGCTTTTGCATTTGCTGGGCTATACCAGCCTGAGCCGCGAACAGCAGGATTATGTGCGCAAGATTTCCGATTCCGGCAAGTTTCTGCTGGGCATTATTGACGATATTCTGACCTATTCCAAAATCGAGGCCGGAAAAGTCCGGATTGAGAAGACGGTTTTCTCGCTTCAGGAAATCATGAATTCGTTATCCACGATCATGTCGGTCAATGCGGCGGGCAAGGATATCGAAGTGCTGATTTCGGTGGGCGAAAGTGTGCCTCGTCACATTTTGGGCGATCCGTTTCGATTGCAACAGATTTTGATCAACCTGGCCGGCAACGCCATTAAATTTACCAATCGTGGCGAAGTGCTGATTTCGGTGGATTTGCTGCGCAAGGATGAAGACCGGATCTCGTTGGTTTTTGAAGTGCGCGACACCGGTATTGGCATGGATGACGAGCAAGTCGCCAATCTGTTTAAACCCTTTGAACAGGCCGATAGTTCGACCAGTCGCAAATATGGGGGCACCGGGCTTGGTCTTTCGATTTGCCATCGCCTGACGGAGTTGATGGAAGGCGAAATCTCGGTACAAAGCAAGCGCGGTGTAGGTAGTACTTTCCGCGTCGTTTTGCCCTTCACAATTGCCAAGAAAGAAGATGTATCGCTGGGGGGAACCCAGGATAAATTAAAGGTCCTGATCGTGGACGATAACCCGCTGGCGCGCGAGGTTTTGGCAAAAACCAGCCAGAATCTGGGTTGGGAAACAACAGTCGTGCATTCCGGCGAGGAAGCCGTCACCATGATCGAGGAAAAACACCAGCAGGGGCGCTATTTTGACCTCGTGCTGATGGATTGGCGGATGCCGGGCCTTGATGGTGTTCATGCCAGCGATGAAATCCGGGCACGATTGGCACAATCGGCCATGCCGATTATCGTGATGGTCACGGCCGGTGAAAAAGACGAGCTGCTGCGTCATTCCTCGATCAGCAGTGTGGATGGCATTCTTTTAAAACCGGTAACGGAATCTGCCCTGTTTAATGCCGTGGTCACGGCGCAAACCCGCCCGTCCCGTTTGCAAAAGAACGATGTGAATGTGGTCGAGGAAAACACCCGCCAGACGATTGGAACCGAAACACTCAAGGGATTGAGCCTGTTGGTGGTGGATGACAATTTCATCAATCAGGAAGTGGCAAAACATATTCTTGAGCATGAAGGGGCGCTGGTTGCGCTGGCCGGTGACGGGCAGGAAGCGGTTGATGTGATGCGCGAGCGTGGCCGTGACTTTGACCTGGTGCTGATGGACCTTCAGATGCCCAAAAAGGATGGACTGGAGGCAACCAGCGAGATTCGCAAAATGCCGTGGAACCAGACCGTGCCGATTGTTGCATTGACCGCCGGGGTGTTTGAATCTGATCGCGAAAAATGCTTTGCCGTGGGAATGAACGGTTTCATCAGCAAACCGTTCAAGGCGGAAAACATGATCCGCCGTATTCGTGATTTGGCAATGTATCACCGCGATATGGAGATTACACCTGGCGATACAGCCCCGCAGGACAGTGCATTTATCCCGATTCCAGGTGCCAATGAAGCCGGAGAAAAGTCGGGCGATAGCAGCAACGAAGATACAGCTGGAATATTGCCTTCGTCGTCCACCTTTAGTGAAACGTCCTCCTTTGGGGCAACTGATGGACTCAAGCCGATGATGATCAATGACAAACCCGTTGTGGACCGTGTGCAGGCGATTGAGATGCTTGGCGGAAGCGAAGAACTTTATGACTCGCTCTCTGCCCAGTTCAGTGCGCTTTATGCCAATATTGCCGACGAATTTGTGACATTGCGTGACGCGGATGACTTGAAGGCCCTGAAAGTACGCGCCCATAGCCTGAAAGGGGCATCCGGGGCGGTGGGTGCTGTGCGTTTGGCCGATGACTGCGCGACACTTGAAGCCCTGGCCTTGCGGGGTGAGAAGGAGAATATCGGCGCGATTTTTCCGCAATTCCTAAGCGACTTGCAGGCAACGCTGGTGGCCTTTGGCAAAACAGTACCGGAACATGAGAACCAGGTTGATAACGACTTTCCGGTGCGTAGAGCATCGGAAAACGATGCGCTGAAACGCCTGAAGTTCGCCCTTTCGACGAATAACCTTGCAGCGTTGCGCATCATCGACAAAGATCAGGATGAATTACTTGGGGTGTTGTCGGGCGGGGACTTTGCCACAATCAGGGCGCATGTCGAGGCGCTGGATTTTGAGAAGGCAGCTGCGCTGATTGAGGAAGTCGCGAAATAGAGATTGTTTATGTATGATGCCGAAGGTGGCCGTATTCTGATTGTGGATGACGATCCGATCGTCATTCGCGTTTTGGCTTCTGCGCTTGAAAATTACGACGTGGTGATGTTCGCCAAAAGTGGTGCGGAAGCCCTTAAAATGGTCAGTCAGCACGAATTTGACGTGATTTTATTAGATGTTTCGCTGCCTGATATGGACGGCTTTGATGTCTGTCGGCAGATTCAACTGCACCCGATGGATTCTGGTGCACGCGTCATATTTGTGACCGGGCGTATCAGTGCCGATGACGAAGCGCGCGGCCTGAATGCCGGTGCGGTTGATTTCATTCGCAAACCCATCCATGTCGATGTTGTGCAGGCCCGTGTGCGAACACATTTGTCGCTGAAGCAGGCCACCGATAAATTGCGCCGCCAATCGCGTATTGACGGGCTGACGGGAATTTCCAACCGGCTTGAATTTGAAACTGTTTTGCGTCGTGAATGGCAAAGTGCGTGGCGTTTGCAAAGGCCGGTGTCACTGGTGTTTCTGGATGTCGATTTTTTCAAGACACTGAATGATTCGCAGGGCCATCGCGTGGGCGACCAGTATTTGCAAACTGTTGCAAAGCTGCTGTCATCGGCGGTGAAACGTGGCAGCGACCTTGTCGCACGTTATGGCGGCGAGGAATTTGTCCTGTTATTGCCGGGCGCGCCTGTGAAATGGGCGGCGTCGGTGGCAGAAAATCTGCTGACCGAGCTTTTGGAAATGAAGTTGCCTCATGCCAGGAGTCCTTATGGATTTTTGACCATGAGCGCAGGTGTGGCCAGCCAAATTCCGGTTGATGATCATTATGAGCACCTGATCGAACAGGCCGATAAAGCGCTGTATCGCGCCAAAAATGACCGGCGCAACATGGTCGTAAAATTTGACAGCGCGTTTTTTAATTCAAATCTTTAAAAGACCTGTTGGTTTTTACTGTCACCGCAACCATCTAAGACCTATTGATAAATGTGTGCAAAACACATTTGGGATAACCCCATAAAGACAAGCCCGTAAGGGCTGGACTGCGTTGTGGAGTGGATGGTTAGAAAAAATGAGTGACGGTAAAAAGATTCTGGTTCTCGAAAATGAACCGATTACCCAGTCGCTGTTAAAGGCTATTTTGCGCAAAGAAGGATATCAGGTAACAATTACAGCAAGTTATGACGAGGCCGAGAGAGCGTGGCAGCGGGATAGCTTTGACCTTGTCATTGCGGACTATTATCTGGAAGGCGCTTTGACTGGTGCTGATTTTGTTTCGCATATGCGTAATTGTGACGGCGTGAACAGGTTTCCGGCAATTGCCCTGTCAATTGCCGATGAAGTTGAGAATAGTGATGCGATCAATCAGGCCGGATTTGATTTTTTCCTGCCAAAGCCGATCGATGTCCGTATTCTGACGGGAACAATTGAAAAATTGTTGCAGCCATCCCAATAAAGGAATTTGTGCGCGATAATGCGATATACGCCAGCAGGCATTTTCGTTTTACAATCAGCATTCCCCTTTCTTGCAGGAAAAAACAGTTACATGCGGCATTTCCTTCCCCGCCCGTTGCGCAATCTCGCTGGTGCGGGAAATCGACGATATCGTCAGACGTTGCGGGGATGTGCGGCAATGGCTATGTGCGCGGGTTTAATGGCCGGTGCCGCTGCCCTTAAACCTGTTCAGGCAGCGGGATTTGCCTCTGACGGGGCAGGCACGTTGGATAAGGTGGTGGCACAGTCTGCGGGGGGGAGCACAAGTGATGCCGCCAGAATTATTGTGAAACCGATTGCTGTGCCCGATGCGCGGTTTTTTTTGCAATTGCAGGGCAAAGTTACTGCCCCGACCGGGACCCGGGTGATTGATGTTGACCTGTTCGATGTGGATGCCAGACAGGTTGCACGCTGGCGTGATGCCGGGATGTATCCGATCTGTTATATGAGTGCCGGTTCTTATGAAGACTGGCGGCCGGATGCGGCCAAATATCCCAAATCAGTGCTGGGCCGGGATTACGAGGGATGGCCGGGGGAAAAGTGGCTCGATATCCGCCAGATAGCCCGCCTGGCACCCATCATCACGGCACGATTGGACCTGTGCCAGGCCAAGGGATTTTTGGGGGTTGATCCCGATAATATTGACGGTTATCTGACCGAAACCGGCTTTAACCTGACGCGCGAAGATGCCTTGCGGTTCGCCCGCTGGATGGCGCTTGAGGCGCATAAACGTGGCCTGACCATTGGCCAGAAAAACGCACCTGATATGGTCCATGATCTGGCAGACGTGCTGGATTTTGCGATTACCGAAAGCCCGGCTACCTATGAACATGCCGATTATTTTGCACCTTATGTTGCGCAGCATAAACCGGTATTCGCCATTGAATATCTGACCCGTAAAACCGCAATTTCGGCCTTTTGCCGCCAAATGCGCCATTTGGGATTTCAGGGCATCAATGCCAGCCAGGCACTGGATGGCAAAAATTATTATTATTGCGCTCCCTAAAGCGATTTGTCTTTAATTTGCAATGCACCGTATGCTGGCCTTTAGCCGTGATGGCGCGGCGTAAATGGGTACAGATAAGCCGGGTCAGACCGACGGGTTATTGGTGACGAATGCCCCATAAGCCAGACGTTTGAGGTTATGGACCAGCAAGATCATTGCGAGACTGAAGGTGAGGGCGGAAGCCAGAAAATATCCCATTCCGTGCAGCACAAAATGGTCGGCGGTAAGCCAGGTAAAGGTGCAATTGGCGACCATGAAAATGATGTTAAGCAGCATCACCGGTTTGCGAAAATCGAAATAGGACAAAAACACCATCGCAAACATGGCAAGCACATGCAGGCAGGCCCCCAACGCGCCAAAGCGGAAAACACCGATTTCCTTGAACGGGATATTCATGGTTTCAAGGATGAAGGGGGCGGAAAGCACGATCAGAATGGCAAGAAGCCCTGTTAATACCGCCAGATTTCGGAGACTGAGCAGCGTGAAATTGACGATTTCGCGCTGATAGCTGTCGATGGTCATGTAGGTGGCATGTTTCTGGAACGATTTGTAGAATCGATTATATTTTTCAAAAAACGATGTTTCGATATTCACGAAAAACACCGCAAAAATCGGAATGGTGAACAGATAGGACAGGAACATTGCGGAATCGTAATAGGGGGCGGTGCGCAAAATGCCTGCCACGATATCGACATTGCCATCTCGCAGCCACATCACCCATTTATCCACCCATATGGCGATATTGTAGCATAGGCCGCTAATCGCGAGGATCCAGTAACGCTGCCCCTCGCGGGGTAGAAAGGCCAGGTCCTGTGCCAGGGCGGGATATTCGACAAAAATCCAGCCTAGCAGGCCAAATAAAATCAGGGCCAAGCCGGCATTGAACCCCCACATCAATCCGGTCGCGCCATAATCCCCCAGCAAATACCCGCAGGCAAAAACGGCCAGCACCATCCCGGCAAAGAAGATCGCCGAAACGAAGGCGTAGTTTTTAAGCGCGCTGACAAAGACCACAACGGTCCAGATCAGGCCGATCAGATAACCGCCGGCAATGGCGGCGGCGCGCTGGGCCGGTGTCATGTCGGTGGCATAGCCATAAAGCCAGATCATGGGGGCGCTTACCACCAGCACATAGGCCAGCATCATGGAAAACAGCAGCGATGGGGCGCGGTGCAGCGTGTCTTCGTGGATCTGGTCGGCCAGAAGGCGGGTGCCCACCATGACGATGGGGCCGCAAAAAACCAGCGAGAACGAAAAATTATAGGTGATGATGGTGCGAAACAGCAAAAGGTCATCCCAGGACACCAGATAACGCGCCAGAAAGGTAATGCCGACCAGGGCCAGAATGGTAAACAGCCACGGCCCGGAGGACAGGATGGCGGAATAGGAATAGGCCTGCATGATGCCCCACAGGTCGCCCCGGTTCGTCATTTTGCGCAGGGTAAAGCCAATGCCCGCCATCAGTTGTTTCCTTCTGTGCGAAGAAGAGGCCCGTTATAACCATCAGGGGCATCACGGCCGGTTTTGTATAATGTGTCATACAGGCCCAGCACGTTTTTCTTGTTGTACTGGTTTGCCACCCGTTTGCGAATGGTTTCACCCAGTTTATCGCGGGTGGCCGGGGATGTGATGATTTGCGCCAGGGCCTTTGCCATTTCGCTGGGGTTGGCGACCGGCACCACAATGCCCCCTTGCCCCAAAGCCGGGCTTTCATCGGACTGCCCATACAGCATTTCACGGCACGCTCCGACATCGGTGGCAACGGTCGGAATACCTGCCGCCCCGCCCTCAAGGATCACCAGGGGCTGCGCCTCGCTAACACTGCTTAAGACCAGGACGTCGATTTTTCCGAGATATTCGGCAATATTGACCTGCCCGCCAAAAATCACCACATCCTCCAGCCCCAGATGTTCAACCATCTCGCGGCATTCGTTGAAATATCCCTTGTCTTCGTCGGTTGGCCCCAAAATCAGGGCTTCAAAATTGCGGGTTTCACGGGTCAGGATGTGAATGGCCCGAATGAAGGATTTGATATCCTTGATCGGCACCACGCGACCAATCAGGGCGATACAGGCTTTGTCCTGTTTTTCGCGTTTGATGGCGGAAAATTTCTCGTAATCGATGCCGTTGGGAATGACCCGTACTTTTTCCGGGGCGGCACCATCGCGCAATTGCAAAATCTGGTTGCCTTCATAAAGGGTGATGATTTCATCGCAGGCGGCATAGCAGGTTTTTGACAGGGCCGAAAAACCCTTCAGCCATAGGGCGCGAACGTCCTTTTCCAGGCTTTTGATGTCGTAATCGGGGATCGGGTTTTGATAAAGCCAGTCGGCCATTGCAATTTCGATGCGGCGTTCATTGGTGTAAATGCCGTGTTCGGTCAGTATTACCGGGCGCTGATATTCGAGTTTTGCACGCGCTGCCAACAAGCCGGCATAACCGGTTGAAACCGCATGATAACAGCGGGCCTTGGGCAGGTTGAAGCGGGTGGTTGCCAAAATACCGCCAATGAGAATCCGCCAGCTCCAGAAAAAATCAAGGAACGAGGTTGCGGCGAAATTTTCGTCATAAAAGGTGCGCAGGAAGTTCCAGCCGGGATAACTGTTAAGCAGGATTTTTTTGCCAAGTTTCAAATCGTTCGCCCCCTGATTAAAGCTGGCGAAATTGTCGATCTTGCCGGAATTCAAAAAATCGAGCAGGGAACGGGTGGTGTGGCGTAGTTTGCCTTTTCGCCAGATGAATGACCGTCCTTCGGGCAATTCATGCAAATAAAGATGCCGGATGCCAATGACATTGTCGGGCACCTTGTATTTACGGACAAATTCGCCGGTATTCTGGGCGAGAATAGCCACGATTTCAAAGGTGATGTCCGGCATGGCGCTGACAATATCATGCACCCAGCTTGAAACACCCCCCGCGACATAGGGATAGGTCCCTTCAAGTAACAGGCAAATATCGGCTTCGCGCGTTTTCAAGGACGTCATTCGCCAGAGCCTTTCTGCCACATTGCCATGCTTTCAAGCCGGTACGGGCTGACGACCTGGTTTTGTGACGTTGTCGTTTCGGGGAAATGAAGGGCAATTAATTCGTGCACGCGGTCATAGTTTTTGGCGTTGTAGTTGGCTTCGATCAGCCAGCTGGCAATCGCCTGTTTGTTGCTGGAACGTTCAAGTGCGATTTCAAACATGTTGGCTGCAGCAACAAAGTCACGCTGCCGGTTGAGCAGGCGACCGATGCGGTAGGGCGGGGTGGCGTCATCGGGCTTTTCCCGCCGGCATTGTTCATAGGTTTCAAGGGCCAGTTTACGGTTTTCGGTTTCGCGTTCGCGGTCCAGAAGGCCGGTAAAGGCATAATCGTCATACAGGGTTGCCAGTGCCATTTTGGCGTCGAAATTATCGGGTTTCTTGCGAATGGTGTCCTGAATTTTCAGCACATTTGCCAAAAAGCGGTTTTCAATGCGCGCCTTTGCCGAGGCCGCCAGAACGCGCACCGTCGGGTCGTCATCATTCATGGCCATGATAATGACATTGGCAAAATCGGGCCGGAAATAGCGTGATACCAGGGTTACAATTGCCAGTTTTTCCTCGGTATCGGCTTCCTGCATCAGATCGGTATAAACGGTGACGCTGTGTTCGGGGCCCACGGTGCGGCTGCCGGAAATAAGCTGGCCGTAAAGGTTTTCGGCGGAACTGGCATGATCGGCAGGGAAAAGAGCCATATACCATTCGCGAAACCGCCAGGTATCGTTGCGGGTTAGAATGGAAATGATGACCAGAAGCAGTCCCCCTGCTGCCCCCAGAAAACCACAAAACAGATAGCCCGCCGCCAGCACGCTATATTCACGAATGAAATATCTTTTGCGGGCCTTCCAGTAACATAATAACGCCAGAACGACTGCTGATGCGACATGAAGCCCCGCCAGGATGGGCCAGGGATACATTGATGTGGCAAAGGCAAAGAAAACGGCGACCGACATCGCAATGGACAAAAGCGTGATGATCAGCACCCAGATATGCGCAGACAAAGGCCGCGCCTGATAAATCGGGGCGGTTTCATCGTCAATGGCGGCATTATGGGATGCGGACGCAGGAGTGTTCATGACGCCGATTTTTCCTCTGCCGGGTCGAAAATCGGTCGTTTGGTGATGGTGAGGTCACGAATGGTTGTGTCACTGTTGTTGCGCAAAATATTTTCCAGTTTGGCGCTGACAATTTCGATGCCCTCGCGGTGGGTACCCAGCAGCAAAATGGAAATGATGACGCCGGTTTCACGTCCGTCACGCTGAAACACCAGGTCGGTATTGCGTAATTCGCGCGAAAAACCGCGTGCAACCCGGTCGGTCACGCGCAGGGCTTCTTCGGTGCTGACACCGGTTGTCTGGTTGCCCACGTCAAGTTGCCAAAGCGACAGTTTGTTTCGGCGACACACCTGGAAAAGCCATTCGGAAAGGGAGGGCCAAAGCTGGCTGGAAACCACGGAACGTCTGGCACCATCTTCGCTGACCCAGGCCGAGTTTTCATAGGTTTCGGCCTTGGCAAAGGCATTGCTGAGCCACTGCCGCACCAGATTGGCATTAATCAGCAGTGAACTGTTGAGTTTGTCAAAATCGATTTCCTCGATCCGGATGACGGCAAGGATTTCATCGGTCGAGCTGTTTTGCACCGGAATGGCCAGGATGGCATCGTCCCCCAGAATGGCGGCATCATCCTTGTGCGTGACCATCAAAATGCGCTGTTCGCCCATTAAGGTGGCATAAAGAGTGCTGTTGCCAGGAATTTGCCGCGAAAATTCGGTGGGTTTTTCCCAGCCATGCGAGACCAGTGCATCGAGATTGTTGCGGCTGGGAACGAAGACTGAAAATTTTGTTGGCGCCAGGACTTCCGTTACCAGGCTTTCGATCCCGGTAATGACATCGCCCACTTCCAGACGTTCGACATTTTGTGCTGCACGAAACACCGTCAACACGGTTTGGGCCTGGGTGGCAATTTGCCGTTCAAGAAAGTTGACCCGTTCCATCGTCGAGGCATAGGCCTTGGCGAGGGTTTCCTCGCGCAGTTCCGTTTGTGCAACCTGAGCCCGCAATTCGGCGTTTTGCACCAGTTGGCGGCGGCGCAATTCCCCTAGAAACAGGCTGGTCAGCATCCATAAAATCGGGCGCCAGCCGATAAAAAGCAGGTAATCGTAATAATCCTGATCGACATTTTGCTGTGGCAAATGCCCGCTAAACAGGGCAATGCTGCAGGCAATAGCGGCAATAAGCCCGGCCGTGGTGCCATATTGAACCGACAGCACAATGACCACCGCCCACAAGGGATGGGGAGCAATATCCCAGAAACGGTTGCCTGTGCCGAACACGATATCAGCAAGCAGAAAAAGGGCCATGCAAACGGCCAGTTCGACGAAGGCTGACAAACGCAAATCCGACCCGGCGCTGCTGGCGCTTTGCCGGGTGGCTTCGACATTTTTGCGTTCGCGTTCGTCAATGATACCGGGACGGGGCATTGTGTATCTTACCGATCAGAAAGGTTAATTGGTGGTCCGGGTCATATTGGCAACCATCTGGTTGACCAGGCGCTGAGCAATGATGCTGACACTGTCACGCGCAAAGGTTCCCTGGCCGACAATACCGGAACTGGCACTCCAGACGGTCGCGCCGGTGGTGATATCGATCAGGCGCATATTCATGCTGACGGACGGTTCTTCGCGCAGGCCATATTGATAGCCATATTCCGATACGCTGCCGGTCAGAACATATTTAACACCCAGTATTTCGCCAAGCTGGCGGGCCGAAACAGTGCTGTGAGAGCCAACAGCGGCACTGGCTGTGCCCTGGACATTGAGTGAATCATATGTTTGGGCAACATTGCTTTCGGGCTGAACGGCAAGGGTGGTATTGGCGCGCAATGCACTAACCGCAAGATAGGACGCAACCTGGCCGGCTTCCTCGCTGCTGGTCAGGTTATCAAACGGCATGACGGCAATGCTGGTTCCCTGGGCAAAGGAAACCGGGGTGGTTGCCGTTATGATCTGGCGGTCGCCGGTACTGCAGGCTGCAACAAACAGGCCAAGCATGGCTGCTGCAATGGCTTTGCCCAGGCCCCGCCAACTGGAATGTTGATGTTTCATCATGGTGTCCTTTTCCGTCCTAGAAATATTGTTTGATGGAAATGCCGATAAAGGTGGAACCGCTGCTGCCGACACTGTTTGATGAATTTGCCGTGTGGCCGAATGACAGCGTTGTTTCATACTGGTCGGCAAGGTTGCCGATCAGTGCGCCGGAAAACCCGAAACCCTGTTGGCCAAAGCGGTCATAGCTATAGGCAATGCCACCTGACAGGGTCAGATAATCGGCCAGGCGAATGTCATGTCCGATTGAAAATTCATGTACCTCGCGCCGAGTGACATCAAGCGGGCGAAAATCCGCCCCGGTCTGGTCGGTTTTGCTGGTCTGGTCCAGCGGGTATTCTGCATCCAGCCGGTAGCCCGCGAAAATCGGGAAATTGTAGATATCGAAATTGTCGCGGATATAACCTTCCAGCCGCCAGGTTCGCGCCAGATCCTGATCTCCGTCCAGGCCATAACGGTTTAGTGACGCACCAATGCCAAAATCCCAACTGTCGATTTGTGTGACGTCGTAATTGGCCAAAACGGCATCGCGCGTGCCATATTGCACCACAGCACTGGTCTGGTCCCAATAGGGCTGGTGGTAATCCGCGCCGAGCGAGATTGTACCAGGCAGGATGTAATATTGCCATTCAGCACCGATACCGGGCGATTTTTGTGTGGCGTAACCGCGATATTGCATAATGGTACGCGATGATATTTCCTGATCCAGCCGCAGGGCGATTTTTTGCCGTTCGCCGGTAAAACCGCTGTTGCGGCCATCGCGCTTGATAAACGGGTCAGCGTCGATATGGCGGTTTTCTACATCCAGTGCCAGCAACAGATCATTGCGAATAAAGGCCCGGCCATTCACGGTGCCGACAATTTGTGTGTTGCTGCTGCCATTACTTTGATATTGCGCACCGGCACCAATAAAATTTCCGTTCTGTTTCAAAATGTCCTGGCGCGCGCGCACGATGGCCGGGTCGTGGTTTTGCACAATGACACGGCCATATTGCCGGGCGGCTTCGCGCCAGTTGCCACTGCGAAATTCAACCTCGGCCAGAGCATTTCGGGCCTCGATATTTTCAGGGTTGGTTTTGATCACGTTTGCCAGAATTTCGCGGGCATGGCCATATTGGCCCAGTTCCATTCGGGCGCGGGCTTCAATGATGTCGCGGCGCATTTCGGCGGCGCGGTTTTCTGCCGTGCTCAAGGGGGCGCGGACCGTCGGGGCCATTGGGGCTTTATCGGCGGTTGCCGGTTGGGCATATTCCACCACAAGGCGGTCTTTGCTTTGTGAAACCTCGAATTTTCCATCAAAGGACATTTGCATCAGCAACACGTCATAGCTGGTCTGTACGGTTAAAACCTGTTCGGGATATTTGCCAAGCAGACCGTTCAGGTCAAAATCACCAATCGGGCCTGAAAAACGGACAATCAGTTCCCGGCCGTTGGTCGTAACGGCATTGTCCGGCGAATTGCGCAGGTCCAGTGTCATCCTGAAATCACGGGTGCCATTGCTGGTAATGCTGGCATTTGTGACTTCGGCGCGGGCATGGGCCCCCAGGCCGGTAATACCGGCAAACAGCGCCATTCCTAATATTCCGGTCCGCGAAATTGCCTTGCCCAAACTGTTCCCCTTTTTCGCCCCTGATTGTAACAATGATGCCCGGTGTTCCTTAAGAAACGGCTATTTTTGACGCACTTGTTGCAAGGCCCGCTGTGGGGATTGTTGCAACAGTCGCGTTTCGGCAATATCGGCAATCACACCATCATCCCCCGGATTTTCGCGCAGCAATTGTTCAAAGATGGCGATGGCCTCGTCATAGCGTTGCAGGCGCTGCAACAGCAGCCCTTCAAGATGGCGCATATAGAATGTCGGGTTTTGCCGGGTTTTGAGCAAATCCAGCGATGTCCGATAATTTTGGCGGGCAGCCTTTTCCCGGCCCAGCCGGTCGTTGGCTTCGCCAAGCTGGTAATAGGTTTCAAAATCGCCAGATGCCGCCAGCGCGAGATAGCGTTCAAGATAGGCCCGTGCCTTGTCAAACTGTTCACGGCTAAAGGCAAACTGCCCCATGATGCGAAATGGTTCGGGGGCACTGGGGTCAATAACGGTTAAACGTTCGGCAATCTGCTGAGCCTGGCTTGGAAAATTGTTGGCCTGTGCGGCAGCAAGCAGAATTTTTAAACGTTTTGGATCGTTCAATGCCAGTTTGCGCTGGCTGTCAATCAGCCCCAGCATGGCCGCCCGGTTGCCGTTTTGCTGATAGGTCGTGATCAGTTGCGAGACAAATTCCGGGTTGGTTTCATATTGGTCAGCATATTGTGACAGGATTTTATCCGCACGCGCCGGGGCAAAGGTATTTCCGGCAATTTCCAGCCATGCCAGCCGGGTTTTGCCACTGCTTTTGGCGATGCGTTCAGCAACCCAGTCTGCTTGCGGCTCGGTCAGGCGCGGCCCCCACAAATAAAGCAGGTTTTTGGCCGCATCGCTGTTGGGGCCGGTTTCTGCCGCTACTTTTTGGAAAATTTGTGTGGCCGGTTTTTTCTCGCCAGCGGCCAGCAGGCGGAAGGCAATTTCCTGGCGTTCACTATTTGCCAGCCCCGGTGTATCTGCCCGTTTTGCCAGATAGGCCAGGGCTTCTTTTTGGCGACCCAGGGCAGACAGCGCATCGACGTAATAATTGCTCCATTCGTTTGACGTGCCTGCACGCGCGGCCAATTGCGGCAGAACCGTATCATAGGCTGCAAGGCCGATCAGATCATAAAGCAATTGGGTCTGGCGTGGTTCGGTACTGTCATGAAGGTCCTGTGCCAGCAATGTGACCAGTTCCTTGCGGCCAGGTCCACCTGCATTGACACTTTGACGCAGGGCTTCGGTATAGAGGTTGCGATAATCGGGATTGCTGAGCGGTAGATTCTTTGCCAGTGCCAGTGCCGCACTGTAATTGCCACTGCGCAATTGGGTGTCGGCCAGGGCAAAGCGGAAGGCCGGGTTGTTTGGCACCAGGTCAAACTGCTTTTGGGCGGTTAGCCGTTCGGTGGTGACATCGCCATACTGGTTGGCAAGACTTTGCAGCGTTGCCAGATCGCCAATCTGGTCAACCTGCCAGTCGTAGTTGGCAATCCAGTCGCGGGTTTTTTGCGGCGTGTTTGCCGTGATTGCCAAAATGGCATCGGCCAGTTTGCCATTATAGCTGCGCGGTTCGGACGCAACCTGATTGATAAAGGCCAAGCCATCCGCACGACGGCCCATATTGCGAAACAGCAGGGCGGTTTCGGGCAGGCTGGCATCATCAAGTGTTTTGGCTTTTTGCAGGGCATCGAGGATTTGGTTAATCGCGGCAGTCGCCGGAGCATCCAGCCCGCTGGCTGCCGGTTTGGATGTCCCGGTGGTGCTGGTATTTGCATTTGTATTGTTTGCTGCTGCAATTGCCGGTGTCACATCAGGGGTATCCTGGGGTGCCGGGGCACCAATAACTTGCCAAAGGCGCGTCATTTGCAGCAATGCCTGTGGCGTGCTGTTATCAAGATGCTGCAGTGATTTTTGCAGCATGGTGCGCGCCTGATCGAACTTGTTGCTGGCAACAGCTGCCCGTGCGCTTGCCAGATAGAACCAGAATTCGCCATCGCGCAGGTTCTGTTCGCGTTGCAAATAGGACTGGGCAAAAACGGTTTCGCCCTGATCCAGGGCGCGGTCGATCAGCAGGGAACGTAGCCAGTCGGGCAATTCGCCATAGCGGGCAAGAATGTCATCATGCAGCAGGGCGGTTTTGTTGAGGGTCGATGCCGCCTCGATATAGGCGGTAAAGGTGGCAAGCGACAGTTTCCCCGACGGAAGCCCCAGGGCCGAGACGGTATCATACAACTCTTTCATATGTCCGGTGGCAAGGGCGGCCGAAACCCAAAGATCGGCAAGGTCGGTATGGGTGGCAAAATCAGCTTTGAAGGCTCCTGCAATATCATAGGCGCGGGCCGGGCGGTTAATATCGGTCAGGAATTGCGCCAACTGTGTCGCATCGGCAGGTGACAGACTTTTGGCGGGTGGCAGGTCGTCAAGTGCGGCATCCAGGCGCGCCATATCCTTTTGTTGCCAAATGGCCTGAAGCACCAGCAGACGGTTTTCCATGCCGGGCTGGCGATGGGCGATTTCGCGGGCCAGCAATTCGGCAAAACCATAGGCTTTGCCCTGAGTAGCGGCATCATACAGGGTTGAAAGAAGGTCCGCATCAAGGGCGCTGTCATTGGCCGATGCCAGCCATTTTTGTGCCAGATCACCGCGCCCGGTTGCCGCATTAAGCAATGCCAGGGCCGCTTGATTACGTAATACCGGGTTGTTCTCAAGAACAGGTTGTAATTCATTCAGGCCATGTTGAGCCTGGCCCAGCGCAACATACAGACTGGCAATGCTGAAAAGGTCGCCATTGGCCGGGGATGTGCGGGCCAGGTCGTCCAGAACCGGTAACAGGTCGGCGGTACGGCCCAATTGGTTTAGCAGCATCGCCAGGTCATAACGCTTGGCAAAGGCCATTTTCTTTTGTGCCAGTGCCAGTTTGATCCATTTGGCGATTTCTGGCTGGTCCTTGCGCAAGACGGCATAGCGCGCCCACAATACCGGTGCATTTTCGCGGACATCCTGAGGGATTTGTGCGGCAAAAATAGCGGCACTTTTCAGGTCGTTCTGGTTTAATGCCACTTCCAGCCCATATGACATCAGGTCCGGCGTGGAGGCATCGGGGTGACGGGTTGTGTAGTCTGCTGCTTCGGTCAGGTTGCCCGAGCCGATGGCGATCCGGATGGCAACGCCCCAGCCGTTGTCACTCAGGCTGTTTGTGGCGATATAGGATGCCAGAACGTTTTGTGCCTCGGCAATGCGGCCCGCATCAAGCAGGGCTGCAGCATATATTACTTCCAACGGTTCGATTTTTTGCGGAACGACGCCGCGCAATGTTTCAAGTACCGCCACAAGTTGCGGGTTTTTGGTTCGTGCCTGATAAAGGTTGGCAATTTTCTGGGCGGTGGCAAAGGTTGGCTCTTTGCGCATCCATTCGGCTGAAAATTCGCTGGCCTGTTTCAGGTCCCTGGCATCAAAAAGCAGCCGGAGCTTGAGTTCTGCCAGGGTCGGTGTGAAACCGTTGGGTCGCGAAAGCAGGTCTTCGATGAAATCGAGCGACTTTTGCGGCTGACCGATGCTGGCATACAGATAGACAATCGAGATCAGGTCGTTGGTGGTGGACCAGCCGCGTTCGACCAGTTCATGGAGCACATCGATCTGATCGCGATAGCGGCCATTGAAGTTGTATATGTTTGAAAGATCGCGCAGGACGGCCTCGGTCGGGTCCAGTTTGCGCCGTTCTTCCAGTGTTCTGGTATAGTCATTCGGACGCTGGGCATATTGGTAAAGTGTGCCAAGATCGGTCAGAATCCGAATGGAATCCGGTTCGCGTTGGTGCAGTTCTTCAAACAGTTTAATGGCGCGGTCAATTTCACCATTCTGAAGATAGATACGAGACAGCGCACCGTATACGTCAATGTTGCGGTCGCCATCGTCATATTCTTCTTCATAAAAATTGCGGGCTTTGACAAAATCCTTGTCGCGAAAATAGATATTGGCGAGTTCGCGTTTGGACGGCACCATCATGATGCCCGCTGCAATAACGGCACCGGTCATCGTGAAGATGATCCCCAGACTGGTTAAGTTGATTGTCCCCAAACGCACGGTTGATGGCCTAATCTGTCACAGGTTCAAGGGTCAGTTCCGCCCCCGGAATAGCGTCAACCGGGACGACATAATTAAGGATGCCCTTGGCATCCGCCGTAACGGTTTGCGACCATTCGGGCTGATCGTTGCGGGCGGGCACCGTTAATTTGTAGGTCGCTTGCGGGGCGGTTCGCCATTGCATTTCGCCTTTGCCAAACCCCTGTATTTTCATATGCAGTGTGCCGTCGGAATTTTGTAAATCCCAGGCCCGCCAGCGGCTGGAAATAATGTAGGGTTGGCGGGCAACAGGATACTGCGTTTCCGCCGTGCTGGTTTTGACCGAAATCACGGGTTCATCAATCGCTTCATCCAGCGCAACATACAGGCTGCCCTGATAGTGGATCTGGCCGATCACGCCATAGGAATTGTCAAAATCGACGGTGAGGTGTTTGTCGTTATCAAACCGGACCGTGCCCGCCTCGCCACGATTGCGGATTTGCCAGTTACCGTCCTGGGTTTTTTCAATTTCGGCAGTGAAAAAGCCTTTGCCGATACGGGCGTAGCGGCTGGCGGCAACGGGAATGATGGTTGATTTGCGTGCCAGTTCCAGGTTGGAAAGCACGGCATTGCGGCTGGCAACCTTTTCGCCCGAATACATGTGATAATAAATGTTAAAGGGGCGCAGCCGAATGGGGCTTTCGGTATTTTCAATTGTATTGGCAAGGTAGCGGAAGCCAAAATACCGATCCGACCACAAATGCGTATAGGTGTTTTCATTGCTGTTCGACGCATAAATCTGGATATGCTTCCCAACCCGCATGCCCACAGGGGCTACCCAGGCCAGCGACGGATAATCAGGGTCCCAGCGGCTGTCGCCCCCATTGATGTTGGGCAGGCCGATGCTGTCGGCCATGGCAATGGCCGCTTCAAAAGGCGAGGTATCGCCCGACCATTGAAGCAGTTCCACCTTTTTGCCCGGTGGGCAGAAGGTGGAAATATAGTTTGCGGCGTCGACAATTTCTTGATGAAGGTCAAATGGCCGTTTGATATAGGCGCGCGGCAGATCATAGCTTTTTTGCAAGCCCGTGTCCGAGGCATCCACATCTTTGGCAACGCCAAGCAATTCCAGAACCCGCCCGGAAATATTGGTTGTTTTCGCGCCAAAGTCGCGTTCTTCGCGTTTGGCGGAATAATTTTTGTAATAACTCCATTGAAAAGGGTGGGTATAGGTATGCGAGGCCGCTTCGACCTGGGGCAGGGCAAAGAGTTTGCGCGCGATATCCTGGGTCCGTTTGGTGCCATACCAGGCCGGATCCAGATCGGCGGCAATGGGAGCGACGGACACCGGCAGGTCCGGATAGGGTTTGATCAGGTCGCGATAGACGACTTCGGTATCGAGCAGGGGCTGGTCATTATCACCGCGAATTTCGCTGATATTGCGCCAGCCGTCACCATCGATGTGGGAATAGTAAATGCGTCGTCCCATCAGGGTTGTGGTATCGAGCTTGGGGAAGTCTTCGAGTTGGAAAACCCTGGAAAAGAATTTAAACGGATTGAGGATCCATTTTCGGTCATGCTCGTTCCGACCGGTGCGTACGGCATAACCATCCTGAACAAATCCGCCGGACGGCCCAAAGGCACCAAGCAGAAAGTTGCTATCCGATTGCGGCGGGGTTGCAACCACAAACGGCGTAGAGCCGCTTTCAGCCTTCGTAACCCCATAAAATGGTGGAAACGGTTTGACGATCTCGCTTTCATATCCGGTCATGTCCGGATCGAGATGATTGATGCTGTAATCAAATGTAAACTGTTCCCAGTCCCCGTCATATTGCCCGCCCAAGCGGTTCAGGACGCGGTTGACCAGTGGCACAGAAACATTTTTGCCCTGCATATCCAGCAAAAAGGACCAGTCTCCCAGAATGGCAACTTTGGTGCCTGCATCCATTTGTGCATCAAGCCATTTCAGAAAACCCTCGGGGTCGGGCAGCCGGTCAATTTCCATCCAGACAAGGATACCCCGAAATTCATGGGGATCATCAAATTGGGGAAGTCCCTGGCTGATATCAAAATGGGTAACGGTCAAGCCCAGAAAATTCAGGACGGTTTCCGCCAGCGCATGGCCAGGGGTGTAAAAGGGGCTGATGTCTTGTGGTGAATAGTAAACCGAGGCAATCTCGCGCGAGACAGGGCGCGCCTGAGCCGTTGATAACGGGATCAGTACAAGAAAACAGATAAAACAAAGTCGAAGAAACTTTAAAAGTGAAGCCAAAAGCACACTCATATTTTACAGCTTTGTCCGTGCATTCAAAAAAAATAAACTAAACTCTCAGTCTAGTCTTTTACGCTTCTTGTATAGGTTTTTACAGGGCAAATTGGCGCTTTGGCTTTGATCTGGGTCGGATTTTGTCTTGTATTTGAGAAAATGGCAGTAAATGCCCAACTGTTTTCGGTCTGATATAATTTCTTACGAAACATTCGCCAAAACGGTTTTTTAAATGGATCACTTTCCTTTCCCTTGAGTTGCCCTGTTGGTGCTAAAATGCAACCAATAGTGAGGCTTCTTTCCTTGGAGCGGACTCGCTTCAGGAATTTTGGTTTTTTAAAGCGATTTGTCTTTAATTTGCGCCATTCTGCTGGAGAAAACCTTCTATCCGGCGAGGAACAACGGACCGAAGAACGTAGCGGCGCTATATTCGAGGGTCTTGACGCTGCGGGGCGGAAGGTTATCCCGGCCCCAAGGGTTTGTTTTCGGCGACGTTTCGCGGCGTTACACCGTTTGACCGATGCCCGCATTGCTCTGCACGCTGTGCCTTGCCAAACGCGCCGCCAAACACAAACATAATGGTGAAAATTAAAGACAAATCGCTTTAATATTTCCCGTGCAGCAAGCATATAACGAAATATGCTGCTGCTATGCGTGATGGAAAATTGTCGTGGGAAAGATGCAGCCGCGGTTAGGAAAACCGGCGGAAAAGGCCGCGCCTTTCGCGGCAAATAAGGGTTAATCCCGCCTGCCGTGCCAGATTGACCGCGGTTAATGTTGGTCCGGAAAGTGTGACAAGGCCGCCAATACCGCATTGCACGGTTTTGGTCACAATTTCATAGGAACAGCGGCTGGTCATCAGGACAAATCCCCCGGCGGGATCAATGCTCTGGCGGGCAACGGCCCCCAAAACCTTATCCAGGGCATTGTGACGGCCAATATCTTCGCGGGTGAGCAGGATTTTGCCGTTGGCATCGGCAAAGGCGCTGGCATGAAGTAATCCACCACCGGCCTTGTTGCGGCTTTGATAGTTTGGCAGGTCATCAATCGCGGACAGAACCACCTTTTGTGGCATGTTGCCAGGTGCAACCTTGCGCGGGGCCTCCGCCGGGATGGCTTCGAGCGATTGCACGCCGCATAACCCGCAGCCGGACCGGCCTTCCAGGGTGCGTTGCCGCTCGCTTAAGGCGTCGATGCAATCTTCGTCCAGTTTCGCCTCGATCACGTAACCGCGCAGGGTGGCACGTATATCCTGAATTCGGATTTGCGAAATATCGGTGATGATGCCTTCGCTTAGGCAAAAGCCGGTAACAAAATCCTCAAGGTCATAGGGGGATGTCATCATCACAGCATGGGATTTGCCGTTAAATACCAGTGCTGCGGGGACTTCGGGTTGGAGAAAAAGGGCATCCTCGCTGGCATCCTGATCGGTGATGGCAACCGCAGGATCAGCGCTGCGATTGTCAATCATGTCATTGCTGCCGGTGGGTTTTGGGGCCGGGATGGATGCCATTTTGGGGTGCACCAGTTTCGGGTTGATCAGGCGGGTTCCTTGACCTTGCGGATATGCGGGGCCGCATCCAGAACAAGTTGGTCAAGTCCCTCGCCGCCTTTTTCGATATGGGCAAACAGTGCGCTACGCATACGCGGTTCCCAAAAATCATTGATATGTCCTGCAACGCCGGGCACTGCGGTTTCCGCCGGTTGGGATTTGAAAAAGGTGGCAATCTGGTTGGCCATATAAACGAGTTTTTCGGGCTTCATGGGTGGTTTCTCCGGCCAGAAAGCAGGTTCATCAGATAGAACGCTGTAGCGTGTTTTAAAGGGCATTACGCATATTTTGCGCTATGGCAAGCTATGCCAGCAATGAAACGGTTTTGGCGGGCATCGCGGTGATGCCCGCCAAACCGACGATCATATCTTATTCGGCGGCATCCGGGGCAGGCAGGATGCGCCGGGCCTGCTTGGCCTGTTCATCATATTCTATCTGCCATTCCGTCGGCCCGTTGGAGGCAGAAACCTGCACCGCCGTGACCTTGTATTCCGGGCAGTTGGTGGCCCAGTCGGTAAAGTCGGTGGTGATCACATTCGCCTGCGTGCCGGGATGGTGGAAGGTTGTGTAAACCACCCCGGGGGCCACGCGATCGGTGATTTTGGTGCGCAATGTGGTTTCACCGGAGCGGGAGGCAAGGCGGATCCAGTCCCCATCGCGAATGCCGCGCTGTTCGGCGTCATGCGGATGGATTTCCAAAAGGTCTTCCTCGTGCCAGACACTGTTTTGGGTGCGGCGTGTTTGTGCGCCAACATTATACTGGCTCAGGATACGCCCGGTGGTCAGCAGCAACGGGAAACGCGGCCCGGTTTTTTCATCGGTCGCGACATATTCCGTGACCACGAATTTCCCTTTACCACGAACAAAGCCACCGATGTGCATAACGGGTGTGCCCAGCGGGGCCTTTTCATTGCACGGCCACTGAACCGAGCCTTCGCGTTCCAGCAGGTCATAATTAACCCCTGCAAAGCTGGGCGTTGTGGCGGCAATTTCATCCATGATCTGGGATGGATGGGTATAATTCCAGTCAAGCCCCATTGCCTTGGCAAGGTTTTGCGTCACTTCCCAGTCGGCATAACCGTTTTTTGGCTTCATCACCCGGCGAACGCGGTTAATGCGGCGTTCGGCATTGGTAAAGGTGCCGTCTTTTTCCAAAAATGTCGAACCGGGCAAAAACACATGGGCGTAGTTGGCCGTTTCGTTCAAAAACAGGTCATGAACGACAACACATTCCATTGCGGCAAGGCCGGCTGCGACATGTTTGGTGTCCGGGTCGGACTGCAAAATGTCTTCGCCCTGAATGTAAATACCACGGAATGTGCCCTCAACAGCGGCATCAAGCATGTTGGGAATGCGCAAACCCGGCTCGTCGTTCAGTTTAACCGACCACAGTTTTTCAAAAATATCGCGCGCACCATCGTCGCTGATATGGCGATAGCCCGGCAGTTCGTGCGGGAAAGACCCCATATCGCACGACCCCTGCACATTGTTTTGCCCGCGCAGCGGGTTTACCCCCACACCGGGGCGGCCAATATTGCCGGTTGCCATGGCCAGGTTGGCAATCGCCATAACGGTGGTGGAACCCTGGCTGTGTTCGGTAACACCAAGGCCATAATAAATCGCGCCATTGCCGCCGGTGGCAAAAATGCGGGCGGCCTTGCGCATTTCATCGGCCGGAACACCGGAAATTTTTTCAACTTCCTCCGGGCTGTTTTTTGCATCGGCGACAAAGGCCGCCCAGTCCTCAAATTCGGACCAGTCGCATTTTTCGCGAATGAAGGCCTCGTCATACAAGTCTTCGGTAACAATGACGTGGGCTAGGGCGGTCAGCACCGCAACGTTGCTACCGGGGCGCAGCGGCAGGTGCGCGGCCGCCTCGATATGCGGAGAGCGCACAAGGTCAATCCGGCGCGGGTCAATCACGATCAGCTTGGCCCCGGCACGCAGGCGTTTTTTCAGCCGCGATGCAAAAACCGGGTGGCCGTCTGTCGGGTTGGCCCCAATGACGATAACAACATCGGTATGTTCGACACTGTCAAAATCCTGGGTACCGGCCGATGTGCCAAAGGTGGTTTTCAGGCCATAGCCGGTGGGCGAATGGCAAACACGGGCACAGGTATCGACATTGTTATTGCCAAAACCGGCACGGATCAGCTTTTGCACCAAAAAGGTTTCTTCGTTGGTGCAACGTGATGACGTGATGCCGCCAATCGATTCCTTGCCATATTTTTCCTGCAGGCTGCGGAACTTGTTGGCCGTATAGGTCAGGGCCTCTTCCCACGACACTTCGCGCCACGGGTCGTTTACATTTTCACGGATCATCGGGTTAAGGATGCGGTCCTGGTGGCTGGCATAGCCATAGGCAAACCGGCCCTTAACGCAGCTATGGCCCCGGTTGGCCTTGCCATCCTTGTAGGGCACCATGCGCACCAGTTCATCGCCACGCATTTCCGCCTTGAACGAACAGCCCACCCCGCAATAGGCGCAGGTGGTGACAACCGAATGTTCCGGCTGGCCGATGTCGATGATCGATTTTTCCTGCAAGGTGGCCGTCGGGCAGGCCTGCACACAGGCCCCGCAGGACACGCATTCGGATGACAGGAAATCTTCGTGCATGCCGGGCGATACACGCGATTCAAAACCACGACCTTCAATCGTTAAGGCAAAGGTGCCCTGGACTTCCTCGCACGCCCGCACGCAGCGCGAACAGACAATACATTTGCTGGGGTCATAGGTGAAATACGGGTTGCTTTCATCCTTCGCCATATAGCGCGGGTTTTCTTCGCCATTCTGGCGGGTTTTGACGTGGTTTTCACCCTCATACCCATAGCGCACGTCGCGCAGGCCAACGGCCCCGGCCATATCCTGCAATTCGCAATCGCCATTGGCCGCACAGGTCAGGCAGTCCAGCGGGTGGTCGGAAATATAAAGTTCCATCACACCGCGACGCAGCTTTTTAAGCCGGTCATTCTGGGTATGCACGACCATGCCGTCTGTTGCGGGGGTGGTGCAGGAGGATGGTGTGCCACGGCGGCCTTCAATTTCAACCAGGCACAGGCGGCACGACCCAAAGGCATCCACCATATCGGTTGCGCACAATTTGGGGATTTGAATGCCAGCCTCCATTGAGGCGCGCATGACAGACGTGCCTTCGGGCACGGTCACGTCAAAACCGTCAATATTCAGGGTAACGGTTTTGTCGGATTTAACGGCAGGCGTTCCGTAATCAATCTCTGTAACCAGGGACATTTTCTTACTCCGCTGCAATATCAAGCCCGTGGGGCTTGAAATCTTCGGGGAAGTGGGTCAGTGCGCTTAAAACCGGATAGGGGGTGAACCCGCCCAAGGCGCAAAGGGAGCCAAATTTCATCGTGTCGCACAAATCGTGCAACAGCTCGATCTGGGCTTCGGGTTCTTCGCCTTTGGCAATTTTATCAACGGTTTCAACGCCACGAACGGCACCAATACGGCACGGCGTACATTTGCCGCAGCTTTCGATGGCGCAAAATTCCATCGCAAAGCGGGCCTGTTTCATCAAATCCACGCTATCGTCAAACACAACGATACCAGCATGGCCAATCAGGCCATCACGCTTGGCAAATTCTTCGTAATCAAACGGCGTATCAAACAGGGCACGGGGAAAATAGGCGCCTAATGGCCCGCCAACCTGCACCGCCTTGACCGGGCGGCCACTGGCGGTACCTCCGCCGATTTGATCGACGATTTCGCCCAGGGTCAGGCCAAAGGCGGTTTCATAAAGTCCGCCATGTTTGATATTGCCTGCAATCTGGATGGGAATGGTGCCGCGCGACCGCCCCATGCCAAAATCACGGTAATATTCCGCCCCTTTTTCCAGGATCACCGGCACCGAACATAACGAAATCACGTTATTGACGACCGTGGGCCGGGCCATGAAACCTTCAAGCGCGGGAAGCGGTGGCTTGGCACGAACCACGCCGCGTTTGCCTTCTATGCTGTTAAGCAGCGATGTTTCCTCGCCGCACACATAGGCCCCCGCACCCATACGGACTTCCATATCGAACGTTTTGCCCGATCCAAGAATATTATCGCCCAGTACACCGGCAGCACGGGCGACCTCAATCGCCTCGTTCATTACGTCAATGGCGGTGGGATATTCCGAACGAGTATAAACATATCCCTTGGTTGCCCCGGTCGCCAAACCGGCAATGATCATGCCTTCGATCAAAACAAACGGCTCGCCTTCCATGATCATGCGATCGGCGAAGGTTCCGCTGTCGCCCTCGTCGGCATTACAGACGATATATTTCTGCTCACCCTTGGCTTCGCGGACCGTGTTCCATTTAATGCCGGTCGGGAAACCAGCACCCCCACGCCCGCGCAGGCCGGAATCGGTAACGGCCTTGACAATTTCTTCGTCGGTCATGTTCAGGGCATTTTCCAGCCCCTTTAATCCGTCATTGGCGCGGTAATCCTCCAGCGATATCGGGTCAATAATGCCGCAGCGTTGGAAGGTCAGGCGGGTTTGCCCTTTCAGGAACGGAATATCCTGGGTGTGCCCAAGATAGCGTTTATGCGCGCCCCCTGTCAGGAAACCGGCATCAAACAGGCTATCCACATCCTCCGGGGCGACCGGGCCATAGGCAAGGCGTCCGCGCGGGGTTTCAACCTCGATCATCGGTTCCAGCCAATACATGCCAAACGACCCGTTACGGATGATTTTGACATCCTCGTCGCGTTTGATGGCTTCGGCAGCAATGGCTTTTGCCACATCATCCGCCCCGAGGGCGACCGAGCCGGAATCCAGCGGGACATAAATTTTGATGGTCATGATTCCACCTCGTTCAAAATGCGATCAAGGCGGTCCTTGCTGACCCGGCCCACAACTTTGCCATCCACCATCGCGGCAGGCGCACAGGCACACAAGCCCAGGCAAAATACAGGCTCCAGCGTCACATTGTGGTTGGCGGTGGTTTCCGACCAGTCCACTTTCAGCTTATGCTTGGCATGATTTGCCAGCGCATCGGCCCCCATTGCCTGGCAGGCCTCCGCCCGGCAGATTTTGATCACATGCTTGCCGGGCTTTTTATCGCGGAAATCATGATAAAAACTGGCAACCCCATGGACTTCCGCCCGGCTGAGATTGAGTTTTTTGGCAATGGTTTGCAGGGCCCCTTCGGGAATAAAGCCGAATTCTTCCTGCACTTCATGCAGGATCGGCAAAAGCGGGCCTTCAAGCCCGGCCAGACCATCACAAATGGCACCGACCCGGGTGGTTACTTCCTCGGACGTCACAGATAAAGACATGCAGCCTCTCTCACAAAGCAGTCTTTGTTTATTTTTTCCAGTTTCGGCAAAACCGCCCCCGGGTTCAATAGGGCGTTCCCGTTACGCGATAGCAAAATCCTATCATAACCCTACAGAGACTAATGTTATTATCTGTGAGCAGGTGAAAGCATGTCGGCATCATACATCTTTGGGTGTATGACGCCGGTTTTTCATGCCCTTAAAGGTGATTTTGTTCCCTAAATGCCAGGGAACTGTGCCTCGCATTTGCGCGCGGTCACAACAGAGGGCCGCAATGCGATTTGGTCCATATAAGCCCTGATATGGGGCCACGTTTTAAGGTCGATTTCAAAAAAACGCATCCAGTCCAGCACGGTAAACAAATAGGCATCCGCGACTGTGAAATTTGCGCCCATCAGGCAGGCGTTATCGGCAAGATGATTTTCAACGAAGTCAAACCGGGCGAACAGCCGCGTTTTGAAATGGGATTTTACGTCCTCGGGCAGGGCTTTGTTAAATAGCGGGGCGGAACCGGTGTGAATTTCACCGGTAATGAAGTTCAGCCATTCCTGCAAACGAACCCGTTCAAATGTGCCCGGTTTTGGGGCTAATCCGGATTCCGGTGCCTGATCCGCCAGATATTGCACAATTGCCGCCCCTTCGGTCAGGATGTTGCCATCATCAAGCATCAGGGCTGCGACATATCCCTTGGGATTGATCTTTCGATAATCTCCACCGTCAGACATCATTTTGCTTTGCATATCCACGCGCACAAGTTCGTGGGGCAATTCGGTTTCCTGCAGCACGATATGGGGCGATAGCGAACAGGTATTGGGGGCGAAGTAGAGTTTCATGGCAGAACCTTTGTCGTGTTTGGATACGTCCTCCGATATTGACGATGGCGGTAATATAAGACAAATTACTTTAAAATTTTTATTTCATTAGTTTTGTTAATATGAACATCACACAAATCAGAAGCCTGATTGCAATTGCGGAAACGGGCAGCTTCACGGCTGCCGCACAGCGCATTGGCATTACCCAGTCGGCCATGAGCCAGTCCATGGCCGGGCTGGAGGAAAATCTGGCGGTAAAATTGCTGGTTCGGCAGTCAGGTGGTGTTTTTTTGACAGCCTTTGGCGAAAAGGTGCTTGATCACGCGCGACGTGCCATGACCCACTTGAACGCCATTCAAACAGAAGCCGCGATTGAGGCCGGGCAACCGCTTATGTCCCTTCGACTTGCGGCTTTCGCCAGTGTTTATGCCACCATATTGCCACGTCTGATTGCGCGGTTTCGGGTGCTGCATCCCGATATTCATCTTACCTTGCTGGAAAGCGATGACGTTGAAATTGAAAATCTGCTGGCGGCGGGGCATGTGGATTTGGGTGTGGTTTTGAACCCGGCACCACAGGATAATGCGCTCTTGCTGGGGCAGGATGAATGGTTGGCCATTTTCCCGCGATCTCACCATTTGGCCCGGCGGCAGTCTGTCTCCCTTGCTGATCTGGCCGGGCAGCCGTTCGTTCTGGCAACAGGCGGATGCCACATTCATGCGCAAAGCCTGCTGGCAGATGCCAGGCTGATATTGTCGGACATTCGCATTCGTGTCCGGGACTGGAACAGTGCGATTGCCCTGGTGGGGGCGGGCGAGGGGATTTCTCTCGTTCCGGAAACGGCCTTGCAGAGGCAAGACAGGATGACAGGGCAGAAAAGTCTGGCAACGGCGCGGCTCAATCCGGGGCTTTATCGCCAATTTGGGTTGCGGGCGCCATTGCCCGATGAAATGTCGCATGCTGCGCGCTTGTTCTGGCACATGGCGGAACGCCGTATCGCCTGAAAGGCTGTTCAGGGTAAAACGCCTTAAACCAGCGAGGATATTCTGGCGGCTTCTTTTAACAAGGCGGAAACCACAGGCGTTGCCGGTTCGCGGTTAACCGCAATCAAACCAATCTGATGGGTGGCATCGGGCTCGGTGATGGGGATGGCGCGAATGCGGTCGGGCAGGCCAAAGGCCTCGATCATTTTTTCCGGCATGATGCTGGCCCAGTTGCCGGTTTGCACATGGGAAAACAGCGCGATCATGGAATCGGAAACCAGGGTTGGTTTGGCTTCCGCCCCAGCCTCGGCCAGGTGACCATCAATAATACGGCGGTTTTGCATGTCCGGCGTTAACAGGCACAGCGGCAGTTTGCTGGCCTCATGCCATGTGATGCTGTCCTTATGGCCGTAATCGGCATGGATGGACGTAACCAGCAAATACCGTTCGTCATAAAGGGGTACTTTTGTCACCCTCCCTACCGGCTCATTGTCCAGATAGGTGATGCCGGCATCGACCTCCAGATTCTCCAGCAATGTGCGAATTTCGCCCGATGTGCGCGACAGGATGGAAAAGGTAATATCGGGATGTTTTTCCCGAAAGGGGGTGGTCAGTTCCTGCACCATCGCAAGGGCGGTGGGGATGACGGCAATTTTGACCTTGCCGGTCAGGCCCAGGCGCATGGCGCGCATTTCATCGCGCATGGACCGCGCACTGCCCACAATATGGCGTGCCCAGTCCAGCACCCGTTCGCCTTCCAGGGTCAGCCCCTGAAACCGCGATCCGCGCCGTACCAGCATCACGCCCAACTGTTCTTCCAATTGGCGAATGGCGCTTGAAAGGGTGGGTTGTGTGACGCCACAGGCTTCGGCGGCATGGCCGAAATGTTGCTCGCGGGCGAGCACCATAAACATTTCCAGTTTGTCGATCATTCTTGCCCCGTCCCGGTCATGGTAACCATACCGGTGCGTTTAAGGTGGTTTTGTTGCAGGCAGGTTAACCGATTTGGGACGCAAAACTGCAACAAAACCTTATCCGTCATAGGGGTATTTTCGTAAAACCCGGCAGATGAAACGCGATGATCCCGCTCTGGATCACCGCGTTTCGTTGATAATCAGGCTTTTGATGCTGCCGGGGCGGCATCGGCTTCGTCTGCTTCGGTTTCCATGTAATGCCTGTCATGGATCGGTTTGACCAGGGCATTGGCGATCAGGCCAATCACCAGCAAACCCGCCATCGCATACATGGTGGTGTTATACAGGCTGGGTGTCGGATCAACCGTTCCCGCCGGGGCAATTTCCATCAGGTGCCCGATGGTCACGGTTTTGGCTGCCACCAGTTGGTCAAGCTGGTCCATACCGGCACCAAATTTGGCCTGGAAGGCCGCCGGGTCAACATGGCTTGCCAGATCCTTGATCGAATTTGTTACCGAAGTCTGGCGCAATTGGGTAATCGCAAGCGGCCCCAGCACGCCAGCCGTGCTCCATGCCGTGAGCAAACGGCCATGAATGCCACCGACATATTTGGTGCCAAACACATCGGCGAGATAGGCGGGAATGGTGGCAAAGCCGCCGCCATACATGGTGAAAATCACCATCGTCGCGGCATAGAACATGATCAGCCATGTCACGACCGGATTAACGCTCACCTGGCTTGCCGCATAGGGGATCGACAAATACAGGACAATGCCAAGGATAAAGAAGCAGTAATAGGTGTTTTTGCGCCCGATATAATCGGAAATCGAGGCCCAGAAGAACCGCCCGCACATGTTAAAGACCGAAATCATGAACACATAGGTGGCGGCAAAACTGGAATTGACCACCATCGGCAAGGTGCTGCCGAAAATTTCCGACATCATGGTTTTGGCAACGCCAATTACCCCGATACCAGCGGTGACGTTAAAGCACAGCACAATCCACAACATATAAAATTGCGGCGTTTTCAGCGCCTGATCGATATGGACGTTTTTATGCGTGATCATGCGTTTTGAGGCAGTATCCGCACTGGGGGGCGTCCAGCCTGCCGGAAGCCAGCCTTCACGCGGCACACGATAGGAAAAAGACGCAATCATCATGACGATGAAATAGGCAACACCCAGTGTAAAGAAGGTGGCCGCCGCACCGGTATTGCCGGTCCCCACGACATAAATACCTTCCTGCAATGGCACGGGGGCGGCGGCAACCTGTGCGGCACCGGCGATGACAACTTCCACCATCTGCCCGCCAACTTCGGCCATGCGTTTGCCGCCTTCGGTGACAAGGTTGACGGTGCCTTCCGCACCCAAAAATTGCGGGGCCTTGTAGAAAAAGCCCAGCAGCGATTCCTTGATGGGCGTTGCGATCATCGCGCCGCCGCCAAAGCCCATAATCGCCATGCCGGTTGCCATGCCGCGCCGGTCAGGGAACCAGCGGATCAGGGTGGAAACCGGCGAAACATAGCCCAGGCCCAGCCCGCAGCCGCCAATCGCGCCATAACCCAGATAAACCAGCCAAAGCTGGTGCGTCATAATGCCGATGCCGCCAATGATGAAGCCCCCGCCCCAGCAGAACGCGGCAACAACGCCCACCATGCGCGGGCCGACTTCTTCAAGCCATTTGCCGCCAAAGGCCGCCGCCAGACCCAGAAACACGATGGCAACCGAGAAAATCCAGACAACGGATTTCAGGCCCCAGTCCCCCGACGAGGCCGCAACCACGCCAAATTCCTTGATCAGCGGCGGGTTGAAAATGCTCCATGCGTAAACGGAGCCAATGCACAAATGAATGGCGATGGATGCTGGCGGAACCTTCCAGCGGTTAAAATCGTCATGCGCGACGATATGTTCCTTCTTAAGGCTATCAAACATTCCGTTTTTCCTCCCGGTATTCTGCTTTTTTCCGGCCTTCATGGGCCGCGTCCGTCATTATCCGGCGCTATACCTCCGCAATTCCCGTGCCATTTGTCGCTATGGCAGGGATTTGACGGTGTTGTTGGAAATATTCTGATTGTTTTGCCCTATTGCCCGATTGCGAGCGGGACAAAATGTCCAACTATTTTTGAAATATCATTGGCAAAAGGGACATTTTGTCCATTGTCGCGGCGTGTGGGTCAAATGCTGCGCAGCATGTTGCGGTCAGTCTTGCGGAAATGTATGAAATTCCCAGCATTGGCGATTGCCGTGAAGATGGTCGTTTTGGGCCTGAAGGCACGACAGCATTTCATTTTCGTAGCTGATGCGCATGTTGAAAAGGCGCTCCAGCCCTTCATATCGCAGAGCCAGCCCTTTGTCGCTTTCAGCGATATTGAGATGTTCGCCAGGGTCATTTGACAGGTCATGGACCACCGGCGGCAGGGTTGGAAAATGAACATATTTGAAGGTTTTGGTGCGCACGACATGGAAATTGCACAACCGGCTTGGCAAACCGAAATGCTGTTCGGCCTTCAAATTGGCAAGGTTGCGGAAATCGTGGCTCCAGAATACGCAATCGCGCCAGTCAGATGGGGGTAAACCGTTGAGAAACGGCACCAGGCTTTTACCGTCAAGATTGACATCGGGTTCTAGCCTGAGCAACTGTACAAGGGTGGGAAACAAATCAATCGACTGGGTGAAATGGTCAATTGACTGTCCGGGTTTTGTGCCAGGAACGCGCATGATCAGCGGCACATGGGCGGCCGCATCGTGCCAGCCCACCTTGCCAAGCAAGTCATGATCAAACATCTGTTCGCCGTGATCGCCTGAAATGACGATAATGGTATTTTCCCAAAGATCGAGTGTTTTGAGCCGGGCAACAAGTTGGCCGATATGATGGTCCACCTCGGCCATCAGGGCGCCGTAGGCATGGCGGATTGCGGTTTGGGTTTGTTCACTGGCCGTATGAACCGGGCCGGATATGTTGGGCGCAAAAGAGGACAGGTTTTGTGTGCGATGGTGAAATGCGATCAGGGGGTGGCGTATTGCTTCGCTATGTGATGGGCGATTTTCACGTTTATTCGCATCCGGCACGGAAACTTTGGCAAGCCATTCCTTGGCGGCGGCAAAAGGCGGATGGGGTGCAATATAGGATAAGTGAATAAAAAATGGCTGCTGTGTGTTGGCCGAGAGATGGTCCAGCACCTGAGCCGTGAGAAACGCGGTTTCCGAATCTTCGGCTTTTATGCAGGTTGACGTGCCAAAGGGTGCCATTTGATAAATGCCATCCCGCCCTGCCTTGGGATTGGCAATGGGATAACCCTTTTTGATCAAATCGGCGATCCAGGGTTGTGCGCGGGCGGTTAACAGGCATTGTACGTCAAATCCCGGGGCAATGCCTTCTTCATCCGCCCAGGCTGGGTCGGTTGGTTCTAAGGTGCGGGGATCCGCCTGGGTGTCGGTATAGCCAAATAAAACGGGGCGGTAGCCAGAATGGCGCGCGGCCTGTGCCAGGGTGCGATATTGGGCATCAAGCGGCGATCCGTTTTGGATGACGCGGTGTTTATGGGGGTAAAGCCCGGTCAGCAGCCCGGCCCGCGCCGGGCCGCACGGATAAGCCTGGGTGTAATGCCGGGTAAAGCAGGTGGCGTTATTGCACAAGGCGTCAAGATGCGGTGTTGGCACTGCTGCCTTTTGCCCCGGTCCCATGTCGCCGCGCCATTGATCCACGGTGATGAACAGAACATTGGGGCGTGGACTGTTTGCGAGGGCGCGCGGCGACGGAACTGTTTTAGCTGGCAAAGACATTGACGTCCTCGGGCTCGAAATTGACATGAATCGCATCCCCGGCATTAAGATGGCTGATGTCGCGGCTGGGCGCATCAATGCGCAAATCCAGGGGGCCGTGGGGGCCATCGGCACAGACATAAAGCCGTGTTGTCTGGCCCTGAAATAGGCGGGCCTCAACCTTGGCCTGCAGGCCCTCATTGGGGGAACACAGCTTTATATCCTCGGCACGGACATAAAGGGAGACCGGATTTTGGCTTTTGGCGACAGCGCGCGAAAAAAACGGATCAAGCCGGACATGCCCGTCTGATGGCATCAGGGTAATGACATTGCGGGTGCCGATAAAGCGTGCGGCAAATTCCGACGATGGCTTGTGATAAAGCTCTTCGGGGGTGGCAACCTGTTCGATCTGCCCGGCCTGCATGATGACGACCCTATCAGCGACCGCAAGGGCTTCGGATTGATCATGGGTGACAAGAATAGCCGTGGTTTTGATTTGCTGCTGAATACGGCGGATTTCATCACGCAAATGATCGCGCACAATGGCATCCAGCGCCGAGAGGGGTTCGTCAAGCAGCAGCACACTGGGATTAGGTGCCAGGGCACGGGCCAGGGCGGTGCGCTGTTGTTGGCCACCGGAAAGCTGCGAGGGGTGATGATCGGCCCGTTCGGTCAGTTTGGTCAGGTGTAACAGTTCATCTACCCGGGTTTTTCGTTCTTTTTCCGGTATTTTGGCGGCCTTGAGGGGAAAGGCGATATTGTCGCGCACCGTCATGTTGGGGAAAAGGGAATAGCCCTGAAAAACCATCCCGATATGGCGCTGCTGCACGGAAAGACGGGTAACGTCAGTCTCGCCGAAGGTGATTTTGCCGTGATCGGGTGGTGTGAGGCCGGCGATGGTACGCAACAGTGTTGTTTTACCACATCCCGAACTGCCAAGCAGCGCGATCATTTCACCAGCGGGAATATCCAGATTGATATCCTTTAGGGCCGGTTTCCCATTGAAGCTTTTGCCGATGTTACGAATACGGATCGGGGTGGTCATTTTGTTATCCTTTTCTTTTGGCAAAGTTACCGGCATTGAGCCAGACAACACAAACCGAAAGCACGAGTGTGACCGCGAAATTGATGATCGTCATGACGGCCAGAATGTTGTAATCGGCGTCCGAACTTCTGAGCATGTTGAGCAGATAAAGCTGAACGGTTTCAAAGCGACTGCCGATCAGAAACTGGGTCAGGGGAACTTCGTTAAAGGAAGTGCCAAAAGCCATAAGGGTGCCCGTGGCAATGCCCGGCCCGATATTTGGCAGGATGACATGCCAAAGTGTTTTTAATTCTGATGCGCCGCAGGTGCGTGCCGCCTCGGCAAGGTGTTCGACACGGGCGGAAGACATGGCATTGTCAATCGCCCAGTAAACGAAGGGAAAGGCAATGGCGATTTGTGCAATCAGAACAAGGCCGATAGTGCCCTGTGCCGCAGGCATGTAATCACCAGAAAGCTGCAACAGGCCAAAGGCAATAACCAGAATGGGAATCGCCAGCGGAATGGCCGCGAGCAACTGCAAAATGTTTTTGATGCCGGGATTATGCACCTTTTGCCAGTAAACGGCAGGGACAACGAGGATGATTTCGCCGAGTGCAACAACAAGCGCAAGACAGAGAGAGCGCAGCAGCGCCCCGCGAAAACGGTTGTCGGCAAAGCCATCAAACCAGTGCGAGAGCGTGTAACCATCCGGGACGATATGGGTTGTCCAGCGGGTGGAGACGGAATAAAGAAATGTCGCCAGCATTGGCAGAATGATATAGGCCGCGACCATAAGCAGCATGAGAAAGACCGGCATGCTGCCAGGAAACAGGCGCGATATGCCAATGTTGTGCGGTTTGGGTGAAACCGAAGCCATGCTGTTTACAGCCATTTTCCCGCCCTTTTTAGCATAATTTTATAAAGGGTCAGTGCACAGATGGCGATGATCATGAGAAGGACAGCCAGGACCGGCATTTGCTGATTGCCAAGCAGAAGACCTGTCATGGAACGGCTCATTTTCAGGGTGATCAGGTTGAAAGCCGGGCGACTGGACCCCAAAAGTGCGACAGGCAGGCCGTAAAGCCCCATAGACCAGGTGAAACACAAAATCCAGCTTGCCCCCAAAAAGGGACCAAGAACCGGAATGCCGACATAGCGCCAGAATTGCCAGCGATTGGCACCGCAGCACTGGCAGGCTTCCCACCATTCATTGCGAATCAGTGCCATTGATGGAAGTGTGAGCAAAACAAACATCGGCACGATGCCATATTCATAGGCAATGGTCAGGCCCCAGAAGGACGAAGAGGCTGGCGGGATGATGTCAATGCCGATCATTTTCAGTGCCAATGTGATCATGCCATAGCTTCCCAAGGCTGCGACATAGCCAAAGGCCAGGCCAATGCCTGAAAAGTTGTTGGCAACGGTCAGAAGGCCAAGATTGAGTGCCTGCCAGTTGCGCGTCATGCGCGAGATGATCCAGGTTAAAGGTCCGCCGACCAGCAGGGCAATCGTTGCGACGCTGAATGATAATAACAGGCTGTTTAAAATGGTTGTTCTGGCCGATCGGCTTTCAAATAGCGAAACCCAGTTTGCCAGGGTAAAGCCGCTGCCATCGGGCAGGGCAAAGCTTTGACGGATCATCAGGGCACAGGGCACGACAAGCATGACAATGCCAATGATGATCAGGGGCAGTGCCGGCCCCCAATTTGTCAACCAGCGCAGATAAGGCGAGATGGGGGCCGTTTCCGGCCCCCGCTTTGCGTTATCTGCCGCATATTGTGCGACCGACACATCTAGCCTCCAACGACTTCGTCAACCCAGAACTGGGCCAATTTCTTGACATCGACTTTCGACCAGTCCTCAATCTTGTGAACATGGGCGTATTGTTCGTCGGGCAACCAGTCCTTGCGGGCTTCTTCGGGCAAATCAAGGTCGCCCAGAACCCAGCGGATCGGCCGTGCGCCAAATTTGGCAAAGGCGATCTGGGCTTCATCGGAAAGAACAAAATCCAGGAAAACCTTGGCGATGTTCATTTTCTCGACATTGTAGCGGTTGATCATGGTGGCCGAAGGCGCATAAATTGTGCCTTGCGGAATGATGATGCGGGTATTGACGCCTTTTGCCTTCAGGGCGTTGGCCTGGGCGATGCAGTTAAAGTCATATTTAATCTGAATGGGCAATTCGCCGCGTTCCAGGGTCTGGGTGGTCGTCGGGGCCGAGGACATCTGTTTGAGCAGTTTGCGGGCAAATTCCGCACCGGGGGCCAGATTGGTTTCCGACCCACCAAAGGCATAGGCCCAGGCGATAAAGGTTGCCATCGATGTGCCGCCCATGCCCGAGGCATCAATGGCACTTACCTTGCCGGTAAATTCAGGTTTCAGCAGGTCTTCCCAGCTTTCCGGTACATTTTTGATAATGTCGGTATTGACGATCATGGCTGGAACGCCGGTAAATGTGGCAACCCAACCGCCTTCTTTGCCTTTCAGGCCCTTGGGCAGTTTGCTGGCCGAAGGCGGCATGTAAGGCGGTACAACTTTGCGTTCATCGGCAACTGGGCCAAACAAAATCCCGATATCTGATGAAATAGCCACGGGATTGTTCTTTTCCGCGTCATATTTCAGGATTTCTTCCATCGAGCCCATATCGGTGTCGATATGCTGATATTTATAGTCATATTTCTTGGCCATGAGCGAGAGAACCTCGCCATAATTGGCCCAGGTGTCGGGCATGCCATAGGTGGTGTAGATCGCAGCTTCGCGGCGGGCACTTTCAATGTCGAAGGGTTTTGACCAGTCTTCCATGACGGATTTGGCAAAGGCGATTTTCGGAAGCAGGCTGACACCGGCAGTGGCTGTGGCAACACCGGCGGTGGCGACACCCAGTTTCAAAAGATTACGGCGGCTTAGGGTAAAGGAATTTGGATTCATGGTGAAAAGTTCCTGAAAGGGTTAGGGCAAACACGTTTAGGCAACAGGATGCTCGGGCAGTGCGCCTGAGGCGATGCGATGCGAGATTTTGTCCAGCACCGGCAGTAAATCGGCGACGCTATCAATCAGGTAATGGGCACCTCCGGCACGCAGCTTCTTGCCGGCTTGCGTGCGAAGGGTCTCTTTCTGTTCCGGTGAAAGGGCATTAAGCTCTGGCAGGGAAAGGCCGGTTTCGTTGCCGCTCAGGGTCACGCCAACCGTCCAGCATCCGGCATTTACGCCTTCGGCAATGCCAACCGGGGTGTCATCGATCTTGACGATAAGCCCGGCGGGCCAAACACCCAGATCAAGAAAAGTTTTATACATGTTAAGAGGGCTGGGGCGTCCTTCCGGGACTTCGCCGGCACACACCAGGTTATCGACCGTGATGCCCTGCTGTTGTGCCAACGGTAATATCCCCTTCATGATCGGGCGGGTATAACCGGTGGTGGAGCCGATTTTCAGCCCCTGTTTGCGCAATGCTGCAACGGTTTCGGCGGCACCGGGAATGGCATCTGAATGTTCGATGGCCGATTTGGTGTTCAGCGGGATGAACATGTCATAGATGGCGTCAATTGCGGCATCGTCAGCCATTTTGCCATGCTGTTTTTGCCATAGCTGGGCAATACGCGGTTGGGTCAGAATGGCGGCAATATGGTCGCGTTTGGCGCGGCCCATCGGCGCGCGTGCTTCCTGGATGGAAATTTCAACGCCAAAATGGCGAAAAACATCAACAAAGGCGCCCATCGGGGCACGGGACCCGAAATCGACCAGAGTGCCAGCCCAGTCAAAAACAGCGGCGACAAGTTTGCTCATGACAGGGCTTCCGTGGTTTCGGTGTTGGGATCAAAAAGGTCGGTAACGATTTGTTCGCCAAGGGCCAGCCCGGTGGAGGCTCCTGTGCCGCCCGTGACAATCACCAGGCGGATATTTTGAGCCGGGCGTTCAACCAGAATGGGCCGGTCACTGGCTGCGGCGTAGCTTCCGGTCCAGCGTTCGCTGACCCGGTAATCGGGCAAATCGATTACATCCTTGAATGCCTCAAGGATCAGCTCTTCGGTCTTGCCCGAGGCAAAAGGCTCTGGCGTATCGGAATAGACATGGCTGTCCCCGACAATCAGCGAACCATCGGCGGATTGAACCGCAATCAGATGAATGCCGGCTTCGCGTGTTTCGGGCAATTCCTGGTCCAGGCGGTTTTGCAGGGCACCTGATGATGCCAAATTGGTGAAACCTTCATAACGGGCAAGTGAAAGGTCCGACATGACGGGCGATTGCAGGTGCGGCATGTTGGGTGCCGTAAGCCGCAACATTTGCAGGGTAGAAATTTTTAGATCGTGCGTGGCAATCAGGTCGGGAAACAGGGTGCTAAATTCGTTGCCGGGACACACGGCAATACTCTCTGCGCGAATAAGCCCGGCAGAAGAGTTTATGCCTTGATCCGTAACTTCCTTGACCGTTGCATTCCATAAAAAGTCAACATTCAGGGCTTCTGTCAGCCATTTTTGCAGTTGCGGGATGGCCGATGCACTTTCAACACGCAATTCATGCGGACTGAACAGGATTTCCTGAATGCCGCTTTGGCGCAGTAGCGGGATTTTTTCCTGGGCAGTTTTCGTATCAATCAGATGGCAATCCGCGCCCATTTCGGTTTGCAGGAACTCATGCAAAACATCGACAGCTTCGGTCCGGTAGGCCGGAAGGACAAGACCATGTTGCAGAACAGGAATATTTGCCTTGGGGGCGATATCGGCCCAAATGTCGCGGCTTTTGCGGGCACGCTGCCAATGGGCACCGGCCTTTTGCCCGGTAACCGTAACAAAGCCGAAATTGCGAATGGAGGCGCCATTTGCCCGTTTGTCACGGTCAATAACAATTACGCTAAGGCCTTTTTGAGCCGCCGCAAGCGCAACGCCAAGGCCGACAATCCCGGCCCCGACAACTGCAAGGTCATAATGCTTAACCATCTTTCCTTCCAAAACTGTGTTGAGAGGAAAGAATAGCTCTTTTGCGTTTCATTATTATGAAAGTTAAATTTCATAACTTTGAATTATACAATTTTGAAGTACCCAAATGCCGCCAGTCGGGCTAGAGCCCGGCGCACTTTTTGGCGATTTCAATAAAGTTGGCGACCTGTGGGCGCATTTCCGCCCCTTTCAGGCACAGCAGATAGTGGCCGATTTCGGCATCCCGGGCATCCAGCCGCACCACGTCAATATGGTCATCGGCCAGAACTTCCCCTTCAATGGCAGTACCCAGCCCGATGCCCGCCGAAACTGCCGCATAGGCAACATCGATGGTATTGACTTCCAGGCTAACGGTCGGGCTGACATTGGCCTTGTCGCAAAGCTGGCCAAAACGACGCCGGCTGCCCGATTGTTTGTTCCACAGCACCATTGCCTGCTGGTGCAAGTCACCAAGAACAAGGGGACCGTTTTGTAGCAGGGGGTGGCCCTTTTTGCCATAAATGACCAATGGCCTGCGGGCGAGTTCGATATTGTGTAATCCGGGTTCCGGTTTGGACAGTGATACCGATGCCAGATGAATGTCGCCCTTTTTCAGGGCCTGTATCAGTGACATTGTCGGGTTGCCTTGGGTGCTGAGTTTGATATCCGGGTGAGTTCGGACAAACTCGGCAAGGGCGGGCATGATCAAACGATGGGCGCTAAACCCAAATGCAAGATGGCGAGCTTCGCGGTTGCTGCGGGCGTCAAGTGTATCTTCGATTTCCTGTAAAATCTGCAGGCCGAGCTGGATTTGCCCGATCAGGGCCTCGGCCGATGGCAACAGGTTGATCGTGTATCCATCCCGTTCAAAAATACGGACCTTCCAGGTGGTTTCAAAGGCCTGGATTAAGTTCGAGACCGATGGCTGTGAAACACCAAGACTTTGGGCGGCGCGTGATATTTGCCCATGCCGTACAACAGCATCTACAGCGCGTAACTGAGCCAGAGAAAGGGACATCATAACCTCTTATAATAATAGTAAGCCCGATTATCGGCAGCGTTTTCGTGCTATGCAAGCGGGCACGCCGTAATACGCCTTTGGCGTGTGGGTAATGATGTATTTTTTATCAAAAATTTTATGAGTCTGCTTCAGTCTGCCTGACCGTATATGTATGGCGGGTATCGGTCAGTTTGCCTCGGGCAGCCAGATATAGAAAGTTGTGCCCTCAGCCGGCGTGCTCTCCACATCAAGGCTGCCGCCCTGTCGGTCGATCAGGGTTTTGCTGATTGACAGGCCAAGTCCCGTGCCCTCACGCCGTTTGGTGGTAAAGAACGGATCAAAGATGCGCTCGATCACATCGGTGCTCATGCCAGTGCCGGTATCGGCAATGGTGATCAGGATGCCGGGTTCATCATCCCGGGCCATATCCTGATCCATCAGGGACAGGGTGCCGCCGCCTGGCATCGCATGGATGGCATTGACAAGCAGGTTGACAATCACCTGTTGTAATTCTGTCCGGTTCATCACAATCAGGCGGGTGGCGGTATGGGTCAGTTTGACCTCGATGGCGGCGCGGTTCAGCAAATGTTGCACCAGCGGCAGGCAGTCATCAATCACCGATCCGGCATCGTGGCGTTCAACAAAACCGGCATATTCCTCGGGCTTGGCGAATTGCAACAGCTTGGTGACGATCTGATTAATACGGCTAACCTGTTCATCCATCAGGCGGATTTCGGTTTTGGCAATATCGGCCTGTTCGCCCAGCAGGCTACGCATTACATCAAGGTTGCCCTGCAACACGGCGACGGGGTTGTTGATCTCGTGGGCAACGCCTGCGGTAATTTCGCCAATGGCGGCCAGCTTTTCCGACATGATCAATTGTTTGGTGGTGGCCTCAAGCTGCTGGTTGGCCTGTTGCAGTTCGGCGGTACGCTTATCCACCCGCGCATTTAGCTCGTCATTCCAGTCGCGAAGCTGGCGGTCGCGCTCCTGCACCTGATCAAGCAAATCATCGAGGTGCATGGCAACATGCGATATTTCATCACGCGCGGCGGGCAGGTTTGTCCGTGCGCCCAAATCGCCATTTTCCACCCGGGCAATGGTGCGGGTCATGCGTTCCAGGGGTTTGAAAATGCCCCGCGCCCAGCGCAAAAACACCGGCACGGTAATGGTCGCCACAGCCAAAAAGGCAACAATAATCAGGATCAGGCTTTCATATTTGGTGCGGGCAAAGGGTTGTTCCAAAAAACCCACATACAGCATGCCGACCCGTTTGCCAAAACTGTCGGTAATCGGTTCGTACGCCGAAATATACCAGTCATTGACGACAAAGGCGCGATCCAGCCATACTTTTCCGTCCCCCAGCACGGCGGATCTTACGGCCTTTGAAACCCGTGTTCCCAAAGCACGGCGGTTTTCAAACAGGCGCACATTGGTGGATATGCGAACATCATCCAAAAACAGGGTCGCGGTGCCCTGGCTGCCGTCGGGCAGGCTGCTGCTGCGGTAAACCAGATCATTGATGGTATCGATGAAAACCAGATTTTGGTTAAGCAATATGCCGCCGACAAGCGCGCCTTGCACACCGTTGCCCGTCTCAATATGGCTGGCCGAGTGCACGACCATGCCCCGGCTTTCAATATTCCGCTTGGTGGGCGCGGCGTTGGGCGTATCGACCAAATTCAGGCGGGCCCGCTGTGCCATGCCGGGCGACAGGGCGGCAAGGTCGCTATTGGGGAAAATATCAACCGCCGTGCGCGATCCACCGGCCAGTGCCGTTTGGATCACCGGCCAGTTCAGGTTGGTTGTGGGGCTGACCGTTGCGGGGGAGGCACCATCCAGCTTGCCATCGGTTGTGACAAGATACAGGAAATCCAGCCCCATCTCTGTACGTTTTTTATCAAGCAGAGAGGATAGATGCCGGGATTCGTCCGGCCCTGAAAGGGCATCGCGAAAAGCAACCGATTGTCCCAATGCGTCGATCTGTTTGCCGGTATTTTCCAGAATATGGCTGAAATATTGATGCGCGATGGTTAGATCACCATGCACCTTGGCGCTTAGCAGGGCATCAAATTTGCCATTCCAGCGCGCCATCATGAAACCCAGCAACAGGGGCAAAATCACCAGGGTTGGCAGCAGGGCAATTGCCAAAAGCCGAAACCGGACAGACCGCCCTCCCGTTGATCCGGGCGGGGAGGGGGAGGAAGGTGCGGTGGTCCTAGTCATTCCAGGCGGCGCATTTACGGTCGATGGTTTTGCGCGAAACGCCCAGCCTGCGCGCGGCCTCGTTACGATTACCCCCGGTTTTGTGCAGCATCGTCATGATGTGGCGGCGTTCCAGTTCGTCCAGCGTTTCATCTTCGCCCGTATCGGTTTGTGGTAAATCATTATTGCGAAATTCCGCCGGGAAACGCCCCAATATTAATGACCGTTCAATCAGATTGCGTAATTCGCGCACATTGCCCGGCCAGTTATAACGGGTCAGGCCTGCACGCACCGCACCATCTATGGCCACCAATGGCATGCCCAGTTGTTTGCCCAGCTTGTTCATAAACAGGGCAGCCAGTTCCAGCACATCATCGCCGCGCTGGCGCAAGGGGGGCATGTGCATCTGCATGACATTGATGCGATAAAACAGATCGGCGCGAAACCGCCCGGCCTCTACCTCGGCTTCCAGGTCGGCATTGGTGGCAAAGATAAAGCGCAAATCAACCGGAGCCTCGCGTTCGGACCCGACCGGGCGAATGCGCCGGTCTTCAATGGCGCGCAACAGCTTGCTTTGGGTCGCCAGCGGCAATTCGCCAATTTCATCCAAAAACAGGGTGCCGCCCTGGGCATGCAAAAACAGGCCGTCGCGGGCATGGTTGGCCCCGGTAAAGGCGCCCTTTAAATGGCCAAAAAGCTCGGCTTCAATCATGTCGGTTGGAATGGCGGCACAATTCACCGGGACAAAGGGCTTGTCCGCCCGGTCTGACAGGGCATGGATGGAACGTGCCGTCACTTCCTTGCCCGTACCGCTTTCACCGGAAATTAAAATCGATGTTGGCAAGGGGGCGACACGGGCAATGGTATCGCGAATGTCCTGAATTTCCGGGGAATAGCCAATTAATTTGTCGCGCAACAACACATGTTCCGATGTTGATCGCAATTCATGGCGCAGCACATAGTTTTCCCGGCGCAGGCGCATGCGGTCCAGGCAGCGGGCAACGGCGTTTAATATCTGGTTGGACCGAAAGGGTTTTAAGACAAAATCAACCGCACCGGCGCGCAGCGCCTTGATCGCGGTATCAAGGTCGGCATAGGCGGTCATTAAAATGGCATCGGCAAAAAAGCCGATCTCGCGCTGCTCGGTCAGCCATTCCACCCCGCTTTTGCCCGGCATGATATTATCAAGGATCACCACGTCAAAATGATGTTCGTCCAATTTGCGCGAGGCTTCATTACAGTCGGCGGCCTCTTCCAGCCGTTTGCAACGCGGGCCCAGGGTGCGGGCGAGAAAATTCCGCATGCCCGGTTCATCATCAACCACCAAAATTGATGCCTGTGCCAGCCACGGGCCAAATTCCGGCCCGGGGCCGCTGGCGATATCCGTATCGGCCGTCGAATCAGGTGAAGCGACTGTGGTGTCGCCTGTCAGGACCGGGGCCGGATTTTCAACGGACGGGGACCGGCTGACCGGGGGCAGCGGCGTATAGACATGCGCGGACTTGTCCGGGCCACATTTCGCAGTCGATCTCATGGCGTTCCTCCGCTGATTTTATCTTGTTTTTTTTCAGACTAGATCAGTCGGCAGGGAAAAGCAAAACCGGCAAGTGAATAGGGTGTAACGGCCAAAGTATATCCTGGCCTATCTGCCTGTGGGGAATACCCTACATCTTCTCCTTCACGCCGGTTTTGATCAGCCACATATTAACCGGATAGGAGGTGGCAAAACCACACCACATGGCAATTTGCATCATGAACCAGAATTCAAAACTGGCGACCGTCAGTTCCGCCCCCAACAGGTCCTTGAAAATCACGAAATGGGCGATGGCCATAAAGCCATACATGCCAACCTGCCACGAAATCAGCGACAGGGTATCTGCTTTAATGGCCTGAAGAATGCCCTGACATACACTCAGGTCGCGCATGGGTTTAATGGTGAAATACTGAAACACCACACCAAAACCGAAAGCCAAAATGAAATCGAGAATCCAGGTGGCATACATTTTTTCTGAAAAGAACGACGGATAACCCAGCCATACTGCAATGGCGGGCACAAAAAACACCAACCATTCGGCGATGATGTCGCCCAGCGCACAGCCACTGCCACAATGGGCCGTGCCCTTTGCCACCATAATGCCAAACGGGGTTAAGCGTTTGTTGGGTGGTGTTTCATTGTTTTTCATCGCTGGCATCATGGCCCCATGCGAGGCCAGAACCCCATAGCGGAAATAAAGCCAAAGTGCCGCGACCGAGGCAAACAGGGCAAAAAGCGGCCAGACAACATTCATGATCCACATATGCTGCGGATCACGTATTTCCGCGACGATAATGACAAGGGCACTGACCAGCCCCATCCCCAATGAAAGGGCGGCTATAATATGTAGCCAGACAGGAATCATGACAGGCTCCTTGGGGCAGGAAAAATAAAGACAAGGTCGAAGCGGGTGCGGGGTGTGATGGCAGAACAGAGGATGCGTGTGAGGGCGGTACAGGAGCAGGGGACGTTTGAAGGGGCGTATTATTTGATAACGACTATTCGGCGCGCGTTGTTCCTGCGGGAGGGGCTGAAACGCTGTTTTGGGCCATGAAGGGGCTAGGGGAATCACCTTGAAATAAGAGTCCTCACCCTCTGATTGCCAAGCACCTGCAAACATTCGCGCTTTTCTGTGGCGCCTCTGGTTTCTCTCCATGTTGTCTATTTTTAAGTTATTGATAATATTGTATTTTTATAAAAAGTGTCATTAAAACGAAATTTCTTCAAAAAAGGTGTTTACAGGTGGA